>NZ_JBQHWC010000021.1:0-65051 GCF_052064155.1 Blautia sp. HCP3S3_C12
TGGCGGTTCCGATGGGCCTGCCATCATCATTCACACAGCATGGCTATACTTGTTTGGCTTCATGCCACAAGTCCTCGCCTTCGTGGCGCACCGTCATCAGCATAGACTCCAGCATATTCCCATCTGGGGTTAGCCTGTATTATTGCGCTGTAATGGCTTACCTGGGCAGAAAGTGAATGATGAAGCTGTTCTGTTTCTAGTGAAACTCTGGCATATGCAGCTACCCTTTTTCTTTTTACGCATTCTGCCACGGCAGGTTTTATTTCTCGTACCTTTGCCATAATAAACCTCCTTGTCAGTGTGACATTTTCCCGTAACTGCCATACTTTATCAAGCGGATATCTCATAGGGTCTGACCCCGGAGTATTTCCTAACAATGGGAAAGAATGCATTCAGCTTTATAAAGATTTTCTGAAAAAACGAGATGCCATTACAGCAGAAGAAATTCTCGGTCATAACCTGGAAGATGTGCTGGGACTTGGAAGAATTTTTGAGATGCTAAGTTATCTGTGTATTTATGATTCCGAGTATGAGGTTACATATGCGGAACTGGATGATGAAAATCTGATTCTGGAATTAACACTTCCTTATCAACTTCCGCAGAAATTCTCCAATGGAAATGAACAGTTTTATCTCACAGGAGAAAAAGAAACAATATCTGGAACATGCACTTTCCTATTTGCTGAACACATTAAAATAATTTTCCCAAAACAAAAACACCATCTTGGCATAAATCTGATTATGCAAAGATGGTGTTTATCAATTTCACTGCAATTCTGTATAAAGAAATTATTCTTCTGTAGCTTCCTCAGCTGCCGGTGCCTCAAGAGCTTTCATGCTCAGGCTGATCTTCTTGTCTTCGCCGTTGAAGTCAACAACCTTAGCTTCGATCTCCTGTCCGATTGACAGTACGTCTGCAGGTTTGGCAACGTGCTCTCTGGAAATCTGGGATACGTGAAGGAGTGCGTCTACTCCAGGTGCAAGTTCTACGAATGCACCGAAGTCTGTCATACGTGCAACTTTACCTTTTACTACGTTTCCTACAGCAAATTTCTCAGCTGCTGTAAGCCATGGATTCTCCTCAGGGAATTTCAGGGAAAGTGCAATCTTATCTCCATTGATATCCTTGATCAGAACTTTCAGCTTCTCGCCAACAGTGAATACCTTCTTCGGATTCTCTACTCTGCCCCAGGACATTTCGGAAATGTGAAGAAGTCCGTCTGCACCGCCAAGGTCAACGAATGCACCGAAATCTGTAACATTCTTAACAACACCTTCTACTGTGTCGCCAACATGGATCTTTTCCATTAATTCTTTCTGTTTTTCTGCTTTTTCAGCAAGAAGAAGCTGCTTACGGTTACCGATGATGCGGCGTCTTCTCGGATTGAATTCTGTAATAACGAATTCGATTTCCTGATCTGCATATTTGGAAAGGTCTTTCTCGTATGTGTCGGAAACAAGACTTGCAGGAATGAATACTCTTGCTTCGTCTACGTTTACACAAAGTCCACCGTCAAGTACCTGACTTACAGGAGCCTTTAATACTTCCTGATTCTCAAATGCTTCTTCAAGACGTTTGTTGCCTTTCTCTGCTGCCAGTCTCTTGTAAGTAAGAGTAACCTGACCTTCTCCATCATTTACTTTGAGAACTTTTGCTTCCATTGTGTCTCCAACATGAACAGCATCTGTGAGTACAAGGCTTGCATCGTTAGAGTATTCGTTCTTTGTGATAATACCGTCTGCTTTATAACCGATATTCAGAATAATCTCATCTTCTTTTACATCGATGACAGTACCCTGTACAATCTCTCCATTTCTGATAGTTTTTACGGAATCTTCCAGCATCTGTTCAAAACTTAATTCTGACATGTTCTTGAACCTCCTCAATAATTTTGTTTGGGGTGGAAGCCCCTGCTGTAATACCTACATAACTACTGCATTGGAACATTTCAGAATCCAAGTCTACAGGTGTTTGTATATAGTAAGTATTTCCACATTCCTTTTTACATATTTCAAACAGCTTTTGAGTATTGGAACTGTGCCGGCCGCCTACGACCAGCATAGTGTCTACCTCTCCGGCTATGTTTTTTGCTTCTCTCTGCCGTTCTTCGGTAGCATTACAAATAGTGTTTAAAATATTGAGAATATTTAAAACATTATTATCATACCTCTTTTTGCAAAGAATTTCAACTAAATCTTTAAATTTGTTGTAATTAAATGTCGTCTGGGACACAATACTTATTTTTTTCCCTTTTGGAGGTACAAATGCCTCTGCTTCGTCCTGGTTTTTGATCACTGTGTAAGGGCCCTGACACCATCCGCAGATTCCCTGAACCTCCGGGTGATCTTTGTCACCGATGATCACTACGTGATTTCCGGCCAGACTTTCTTTCTCTACGACGCGGTGGATCTTCAGAACGAAGGGGCAGGTCACATCTACGTAAGAGATGTTTTTTTCTTTTAGTTTATCGTAGATGGGTTTGCCCACACCGTGGGAACGGATGACTACTGTTCCGCTTTGCAGGATGTCATCCGGGGAATCCAGGTCTGCTTCTGTGATAACATGGACGCCTCGGGCTTCCAGATCTGCTACTACGCCTTCATTGTGGATAATCGGCCCCAGAGTGAAGATGGGTTTCTGTTCTGTGTCTATGAGTTCGTAGACTTTGTCTACTGCACGTTTGACACCGAAGCAGAAGCCTGCTGTCTCTGCTACTTTAACTTTCATGACTAGTCCTCTTAATTTATATTCATTACCATTCTTCTGAAATTCAACCGAATAACCGCCCTTCTGATGAACTACAGGCAGTTATTTCTGTACTTTCTTATTATACACATCAAGAATAGCATCTACAACCTGATCAATTCCCATTTCTGATGAATCAACAAGCACTGCGTCTACTGCCTGTTTCAGAGGAGAAACTTCCCGGTTCATATCGCGTTCATCGCGCTGGATGATATCTTTGCGAATCTGGTCAAGATCAAATGGTTCGCCTTTCTGTTCATATTCCAGTGCTCTTCTTTTTGCTCTGGTATCGGCGCTGGCGGTAAGGTAAATCTTTACTTCTGCATTTGGAAGGATGGTTGTGCCGATGTCTCTGCCATCCATGACTACATTGTTTTTCTCTGCCAGTGTTCTCTGGAGCTTGAGAAGATGTGCTCTTACCTTTGCATTGGCAGAACTTTTAGATGCCATGTTCCCCACCTGCTCTGTGCGAAGCATGGAATTTACATTTTCACCGTTCAGAATTACGATCTGTTCTCCGTTCTTATATTCAATAGAGATATCAGCTCCGGGGCATGCAGCTTCAACTTCCTCCTGGCTGTCTCCATTTACCCCGTGGTTCAGAAGATATAAGGCCATTGCCCTGTACATGGCTCCTGTATCCACATAGATAAATGATAATTCTTTTGCTACTTTTTTGGCGATGGTGCTCTTTCCTGCTCCTGCAGGTCCGTCGATGGCAATATTACATCCCATTTTCACGGTTCCTCCTGTTTCTATTATTGATCAATATTTATGAATCGCTAAATAACGCATAACCGAATCATATCATAAATATAATTTGCTTACAAGGTACTCATCCTCTGCCTATTTCTATAAACAAACAGCTGTTACTGTTCACTCCGTTCACAGTAACGTAGCCAAAATTCATTCCAGATTGCCTGCGGCAATGGAATTTTGGCTTGTATGTCTCGGGATTTTGGCATATTCATGCCAAAACACCTCGCGGAATAGTGGTGTGTGAACAGTAACAAACAGCTTACTGTATGGCCTGTGCTGCCAGATATGCAGTTGACCATGCAATCTGCAGATTGTATCCGCCTGTCACTGCATCCAGATCCAGCACTTCGCCTGCGAAGTAAAGACCTGATATTTTCTTTGATCCCATTGTTCCGGGGTTGATCTCTTTTACAGAGACACCGCCTCTGGTGATAATGGCTTCCTTGAATTCGCCCATTCCTGTGATTGTGAAGGGAAAGGCTTTTATAAGGTCAATAAAGTGCTGGCGTTCTTCTCTGGAGATATCGTGGATTTTCTTCTCTGCAGGGATACCGCCCAGCTCCAGCATTACCGGTGTCAGGGATGAGGGAAAAAGTACTCCGATCACGTTCTTGAACTGTTTGTTTGGTCCTGCTTCAAATTCACGGAGAATTCTGGCATCCAGCTGTTCCTTTGTAAGGGCAGGCTTTAGATCCAGGTATGCGGACAGCTCGCCATTTGGTGCTTTTGCCAGTTTTGCGCCTATATGTGCACTGGCTGAGAGGATCATGGGGCCTGTGACTCCGAAATGGGTGAACATCATCTCTCCGAAATCCTCGTAAAGCACTTTCTTGCCATTCTTTATGGTAAGACCTGTGTTCTTAAGGGAAAGCCCCTGAAGCTTAGGGATATAGTCTTCTTTTGTCTTTAATGGCACAAGAGATGGGGCAATGTCTGTGACTTTCAGTCCCAGTTCTCTTGCGAAACGATATCCGTCACCTGTGGAGCCTGTACTCTGATAAGAGAATCCACCTGTGGCCACAATGACTGCGTCGCCCTCCATAAAGGTGCCATCTGTCAGGATAACTCCTGTTACAGAATCTGTTTCAGATTCTTTTACGACTTCTTTTACGGCTGTATGAAGATGGATCTTTGCTCCTGCTTTCTTCAGTTCCCGCTCCAGGGCACGGATAATGTCTGAGGAATGGTCTGATTGTGGAAAGACACGGTTTCCTCTCTCTGTTTTCAGAGGGACACCTGCTTCCTCAAAGAACTCCATTACATCCTGAGGAGTAAATGAATAGAAGCTGCTGTAGAGAAACTTGGGATTGCTCATCATTGCAGGAAAGAGTTCTTCTGTGTCGCAGGCATTTGTCACATTGCATCTGCCTTTTCCTGTAATAAATACTTTCTTGCCCAATTTCTCGTTTTTTTCTAATATATGAACTTCATGATGGTTGCGGGCTGCAAAAACCCCTGCCATCATTCCGGCGGCGCCGCCGCCGATAATTAAAACTTTACTCATGGAATATTCTCCTGTATTTGTTTTACCCTGCGGATCCTATTTCCCGGGTATCATATTCTTTCATAATAACGCAAAGGAGCCTGCTTACGCAAGCTCCTTTTTGTTTTTATTTCATATTATACAGGATATGCTCCGTTCTTTTTGTCTGCTGCTTTCTCGTCAACCTTTGTCTGCTGTGCCTGACGATATTTGAAGAAGTCCATAGCTACCTGTGGGAACAGTGCGTATGTTAATACGTCCTCATCCTGTTCCTTGTACTGAGCCATTTCGCTCTCAAGTTTCTCAAGCTCGTTGTCAAGAAGATCTGCAGGACGGCAGGTGATCGGTTTCTCATCGCCGATGCACTTCTTCTGTACTTCCGGATTAAACGGTTTTACAGTTGCACCGTATTTTCCTAACAGAATATCCTTTGTTTCTTTTGTAACCATTTTGTATCTCTCGCCCATAAGCACGTTGAATACAGCCTGTGTACCAACGATCTGGGAAGACGGAGTAACAAGTGGCGGTTCACCAAGGTCTTTACGTACACGGGGAACTTCCTCGAGAACATCGTAGAATTTGTCTTCTGCGTGCTGTTCTTTTAACTGAGAAGTCAGGTTGGAAAGCATACCGCCCGGTACCTGGTACAGTAAAGTCTTAATGTTAACACCAAGGTTCTTCGGATTGAGCAGTCCGCTGTCAAGAGCCTCGTCACGAATCGGACGGAAGTAGTCAGCGATTTCAGAAAGAAGCTTCTGGTCAAATCCTGTGTCGTATGGTGTATCCTTGAATGTCTCAACCATAACCTCTGTTGCAGGCTGGGATGTTCCCAGTGCAAATGGAGACATTGCTGTATCGATGATATCCACACCTGCTTCTACTGCTTTTAAGTAAGTCATGGAAGCTACACCTGAGGTGTAATGTGTATGAAGGTCGATCGGGATCTTAACGGTTTCTTTTAATGCTGTTACAAGCTCTGTAGCTTTGTTTGGAAGGAGAAGACCTGCCATATCTTTGATACAGATGGAATCAGCACCCATATCTTCAATACGTTTTGCAATGTCTGTCCAGTATTCCAGTGTGTAAGCATCTCCTAATGTGTAGGAAAGAGCTACCTGTGCATGAGCCTTCTCTTTGTTTGCAGCGCTTACTGCTGTCTGCAGGTTACGAAGGTCATTGAGGCAGTCAAAAATACGGATAATATCAATTCCGTTTGCAGCTGATTTCTGTACGAAGTATTCTACAACGTCATCTGCATATGGACGGTATCCAAGGATGTTCTGTCCACGGAAAAGCATCTGAAGTTTTGTGTTCTTAAAGCCGTCACGTAATTTACGAAGTCTTTCCCATGGATCTTCATGAAGGAAACGAAGGGATGCATCGAAGGTTGCACCACCCCAGCACTCTACTGCGTGATAGCCGACTTTGTCAAGTTTATCTACGATCGGAAGCATCTGTTCTGTGGTCATACGTGTTGCGATCTGGGACTGATGAGCATCACGGAGAATGGTTTCCACAATTTTAACAGGTTTTTTCTCTAATTCTGCCATTATTATATCTCCTTATATAATTCTGTTGATTCAATTAAATGCCGAAAATAGCCATGAATGTTCCGGCTGCTACGGCTGTACCGATAACACCGGCAACATTCGGACCCATTGCGTGCATCAGAAGGAAGTTTGTAGGATCTGCCTCTGCGCCCACTTTCTGGGATACACGGGCTGCCATAGGTACTGCGGACACACCTGCAGAACCGATCAGTGGGTTGATCTTTCCATGAGTCAGTTTGCAAAGCAGTTTACCAAGCATACATCCGCCGAATGTACCGATGGCAAATGCAACAAGACCTAAAACTACGATCTTCAGAGTATCTACGTTTAAGAATGCTTCTGCACTTGTGGAAGCACCTACGGATGTACCCAGAAGGATAACTACGATATACATCAGGGCATTGGAAGCTGTTTCTGTCAGCTGTTTTACAACGCCGCACTCTCTGAACAGGTTACCAAGCATGAGCATACCAACCAGCGGAGCTGTTGTAGGCAGGATCAGGCAGACAACGATTGTGATAATGATCGGGAACAGGATCTTCTCCAGTTTGGAAACCGGGCGAAGCTGATCCATTTTGATCTTACGTTCTTTCTCTGTTGTGCAGAGCTTCATAATAGGCGGCTGGATGATCGGAACCAGTGACATATAGGAATATGCTGCCACTGCGATTGGTCCCATCAGAGCTGTCTGACCAAGTTTACCTGCAAGGAAAATGGAGGTCGGGCCGTCAGCACCACCAATGATGGAGATTGCAGCTGCTGCTTTTCCGTTGAATCCAAGGAAGATTGCCAGGAAGTAAGCTGCATAAATACCAAGCTGCGCTGCAGCACCCATCAGGAAGCTGATCGGGTTTGCGATCAGCGGACCGAAGTCTGTCATGGCACCTACACCCATGAAGATCAGGGATGGTAAAATACTCCACTCATCAAGGATGTAGAAATAATGAAGAAGTCCACCTACACCATTAGACATGTCTTCCGGGTTTGCCATAATGTCCGGATAGATATTTACAAGCAACATACCGAATGCGATAGGAACCAGCAGAAGTGGCTCAAATCCTTTCTTGATAGCAAGATAAAGGAATACGCAGGCTACTGCGATCATCAGGTAATTGCCCCATGTCAAACTGAAGAATGCTGTCTGGTGAATCAGGTTGGACAATGTTTCTGTTACATAAGACATTTGACTACCTCCCGTCTTAGTTCATTGTTGCTAAAGTATCTCCGTTTTCTACAGAGGCACCTTCTGCAACATCAATGCTTGCAATGGTACCGTCCTGAGGAGCTACTACAGGGATTTCCATTTTCATGGATTCAAGAATAACTACGCTGTCTCCGGCTTTTACTGCCTGTCCAACACTTGCTGCTACTTTGACAACCTTACCAGGTACGGAAGCAGTTACTTTTACTGCGCCGGCGCCTGCTGCAGGTGCTGCTGCTTTCGGAGCTGCTGCAGGTGCAGCCTTAGGTGCTGCTTTTGGAGCTGCTGCAGGAGCAGATACACTTCCTGTTTCTTCAACAGTTACTTCATATGCTGTACCATTTACTGTAATTGTATAGCTTTTCATTTTAAAATCCTCCTAAATAAATGACAATTATCTTCTATTTCTTTTTACTTTACGGATGGAACGAACTACGAAGCCGTCTGTTGTAGTTCCTTCTGCTGCTGCGATAGCTGCTGCAATAACAGCTACCAGCTCTCCGTCATCTGCAAGATTCTCTTCTGCCTGTACAGGAGCTGCTGCAATTACTGCTGCCTGTGCTTCTTTCGCTGCTTTTGCTTCTGCTGCTTTCTTTGCTTCCGGATTCGGGATGAAACGGAACAGAGAGATCAGAAGACTTAATAAAACCAGCATTACGAATACAGTTCCAACACCCATCAGAGTGTTAAGTCCGGCTCTCTGGAGAGTTTTGCCCAGACCATACTGTACATCTACAGACATGGAAACCGGTGTTCCTGTTGACTCAAAAACATATACAAAGTTTGCATTTGTTTTCTCAAATTTTACAGGGACAGTTACTGTATACTGATCATCTTTTAAAGTTACAGTTGTCTCGCCGTTGCTTTCCTTCTTCGCACCAAGTTCATCCTTGGAGGTCTGCCAGGACTGCATTGCGCTTGTAGTAAAGTCATCCCCTGTGTTCATGTAATTCTCGATGTCTGCATCCTTCAGTGCGACAATGGCATCTGTCAGACCCTCTGCAGTTGTTACCAGTGAGGTTTTTACAGATTCATCGATCTTATCAGCTGCAAATACCATGGAAGTACTTCCGATCACCAGTGCAGCCATTACAAGAAATGTCATGAATACAGAAGTTATTTTTTTGATCATTTTCATATGCGTCACCCCGCTTAAATCGTTCCGTGTTTCTTAGACGGACGATCTTCCCTTTTTGTGAACAACATCTCAAATGCACCGATTACATATTTTCTTGTGTCAGCCGGGCTGATCACAGTGTCAACATAGCCTCTTGCTGCTGCAGAAGCAACGCCATTCTGAAGTTCTCTGTACTGAGCAGCTTTCTCATTTAATTCAGCAGCATCTGCATCTGCATACATGATCTTGGCTGCCAGGGAAGCATCCATCATACCGATCTCTGCGTTATCCCATGCATATACAAGGTCTGCACCGATAGATTTGCTGTTCATTGCCACATAAGCGGTACCATAAGCTTTGCCGATGATCACATTTACCTTGGGAACAGTTGCATCTGCAAATGCAGCAACCAGTTCACCTACAGATTTTGCCATCATTTTCTCGCTGCATAAGGTTGCCATGAAGCCTGTAGCATTGGTAAGTGTAAGTACCGGGATATCAAAAGCATCACAGAATTTCACGAAATCTGCTGCTTTTCTTGCGCCTCTTGCAGAGATGCTTCCATCAAAGGTTTCTACTTTCTTGCCTTCTGCATCATATACTTCGCTTCTGTTTGCAACAGCACCTACTGTAGCACCGTTTAAACGGATGAAGCCTGTAACCATGTCTTTTGCATAGTCTGCTTTTGTCTCAAAGAATTCACCGTTATCAGAAATCTGAGAAAGTGCGATTGCAGTGTCTCCTGCACAGTTTGCAAGGTCTGCGCATACACGGTTCAGATCATCTGTACACTCTGTATAGTTATCTGTATCTTCATTATTGGATGGGAGAAGTGATACTAAAGAGCGGATCTGGCCAAGAACCTCTTCTTCTGTACCAACACCATCGATCACACCTGTCTCTTTGCTCTGGAAATCAGCAGCTGCTGTATCACATTTGTCTGTGTTATTTCCTTCTAATGCATTTGGTGTGTTAACGAACATTTTTCCTTTTTTAGATTCCATAAATGTGAAATCTGTCAGGGACGGGATAACTGCCATACCACCGCCACATGTTCCGAAGATTGCTGTGATCTGCGGAATCACGCCGGAGGCCATTGTCTGTTTCAGATAGATTTCTCCGAAAGCTTCCAGTGCATCTGTTGCCTCCTGCAGACGGATACCTGCACAGTCAACCAGACCGATAACAGGAGCACCTGTTTTCATGGCAAGATCATAAAGTCTTGTGATCTTCTTGGCATGCATTTCGCCAACAGTACCATTTAATACGGATGCATCCTGGCTGTATACATAAACCAGTTTGTCATCAATGACACCATATCCGGTGATTACACCGTCAGATGGTGCTTTGTTTGCAGTCATGTTGAAATCTGTAGATCTGGCTGTTACGCTCTGACCGATTTCGACAAAACTGTTTGCGTCAAGCAAAGAAGTAATTCTTGTGCCTGCTAAGCTTTGTGTTGCATTACTCATTCTTGTTTGCCCTCCATCTTTATGAGAATATTTTAAAGTTAACCCAAAAATTTAGCCAATTTTAATTCTACCTTTTTTAACACAATATTTCAATATTTTTTTAGCATTTTTGTTAAAAAAATGGCAGAAATTGTGTTTCTTCCTATTTAAAATAGGTAATACAAATTAATATGACAATCCTTATGCAAATAAAAACTTTACAACAAAACATAAAAAGGAGTATTATAAATGCTGAAAGAATCTTAGAAAGCAATAAAAATATGAGGATAAAAAGATGAACACAGTTCAGGTAAAAAACACTGTGATCGGTGAAGGCAGACCTAAGATCTGCGTTCCCATCGTAGGAAAAACAAAAACAGACATTCTGGAAGAAGCCAAAAAGATCACCACTCTTCCTGTTGATGTGGTTGAGTGGCGTGTAGACTGGTTTGATGATGTCTTTACTACTGAGAAAGTATTAGAAACCGCCAAAGAGCTTCAGGAAGCCTTAAAAGATATCCCTGTTCTCCTTACATTCCGTACTTCCAAAGAAGGCGGCGAGAAGGAAATTTCTGTAAGTGATTATGCTGCTTTAAATATTGCAGCTGCTCAGAGCGGTTATGTAGATTTAATTGATGTAGAAGCATTTACAGGTGATGAAGTTGTCAAGACAATCATCAATGCTGCTCACGAGGCAGGTGTAAAGGTAATTGCTTCCAACCATGATTTCTTTAAGACTCCGGAGAAGGAGGAGATCATCCGACGCCTCTGCATGATGCAGGAATTTGGTGCTGATATCCCTAAGATTGCAGTAATGCCTACCTGTAAACAGGATGTTATCACACTGCTGTCTGCTACTCTGGAAATGTCTGAGAAATATGCAGATCGCCCGATCATTACTATGTCCATGGCTGGAACAGGTGTTGTCAGCCGCCTGACAGGTGAGACATTTGGCTCCGCTCTCACCTTCGGCGCTGCTTCCAAAGCTTCCGCTCCGGGACAGGTCGGTGTGAATGAGCTAAAGCAGGTGCTGGATATTATTCACAGCAGCCTGTGATCTGTTGATGAATGATGTGATATCAGATGTTATTCTTGCCTATAGTCGTCTGATATCACTTCTATCCAGCAGCAGATAATTCATATAGAGCGGAGTCTCTGTACCAGTTCTTCGCAGATTTCCAACGCGTTCTTGCCGTCTGTTTCGATGATGATGTCAGCTGCCGCCTCGTATTTAGCGCGGCGTTTCTCCATCAGGTCTGCAATGAACGGAACTGTCTTGTTGTTCTCAATCAGCGGACGGTCGTGATTGTCTTTAACACGGTCCAGGATTGTCTCCGGTTTCGCAGTAAGGAGAACAACCCGTCCGTTCTTCTTCATCTCCACTACATTGCACTCTCTCATAGGAGTACCACCGCCACAGGAGATCACCACATTGCTGCGGGACTGCATTTCAATAAGCAGATTTGTCTCAAGGTCACGGAAGTACTGCTCACCGTATGTTTCGAAGATATCAGAAATACTCATTCCCTGTCTCTGGGCAATAATCTGATCCATCTCTACCACATCCATTGCAAATACATTCTTAAGGAAATCAGAAATTGTGGATTTTCCCGCGCCCATAAAACCGATCAATACAATATTATAGTTAAAAAGCTTTCTTGCCTGGATGCGTTTACTGTTGGTGCGGATGCAGTCAAATACATCGGCCACCTCATCTTTATGGCGTCTGCCTTCCATTCTGCCTTCCAGCCATTCTTTCTGCTTTGCTTCCTGCTCCGGCTGCAGGATCTGAAGCCCATTGGCTTCTTTATATGCCATAATGTCCTCTACGATTCTGTTTCGCATGATAAGGGCATCCAGGATGATCTCATCACACTGTCCAAGACTCTCTCTGAGTATTTCTAACTGATCCATATCTCTTTCCTCTGTCTTTCCTGTAATTTTTCTGTTAGAATTTATTATATCAATACCGTCTCAGCATTTCAACCCTTTAAATCATTAAATTATCCCTGATTATTTTCCGTTAATGGAAAAAGTCATGAAATACCTTTTCCGCATACCATTTAAAGCTGATCTTCTCCACGGATTTCTCTGCATAAACCGGATAAGCATCTATTAATTTCCCATCCAGATAATAGGCAATGCGGCCCAGCTTCGCCCCTGCAAGAACAGGTGCAGTGACTTTGGAGGGAATTTCCGTCCTGCAGGTTACGGTCTCTCCTTTTCTCAGAAGAATTTCTTTTTTCCTGTCCTCTGCCGTCACACTGCACTTTCCCCTCAGATAAACTTCCGCTCCCATATCCCAGTTATCTGCAGCCCCATCTGTCACCAGGATTCTTTTTGTCTGCGGCTCCTGCCAGTAAGTTTTATAATCAAAATTATAATCTCCAAAGCTCAGCAGTTTTTCTGTATCACTCCATTTATAGTTTTTATGGTTAGGCCATCCGCACCCCAGAAGACTGACGATAAATGTCCTGCCTTCCTTTTCCCAGGCACATACATAGCAATAACCCGCCTGAGAAGTATAACCTGTTTTTCCGGCAAGAACACCCTCCATCCTGTCCAGAAGTGCATTTGTATTATGTACAGAAAAAGTTCTCTTTCCGGTAATCTCCGAAAATGTATAGTCTCTGGTCTGTGCAATGTGGAGAAATGTCCGGTTTCTGAT
This sequence comes from Blautia sp. HCP3S3_C12, assembly GCF_052064155.1. Lineage (NCBI taxonomy): Bacteria > Bacillati > Bacillota > Clostridia > Lachnospirales > Lachnospiraceae > Blautia > Blautia sp. HCP3S3_C12. The sequence goes on from NZ_JBQHWC010000021.1 coordinate 12,976, forward strand.
GGCATATCTCATGATCAGAGCCAGATCTTTTGCAGTTGTATGGTGCTTTCCATTCTCATCCTCTGCATCCAGCCCATTAGGTGTGATAAAATAAGTGTCCTCACATCCTATCTGCTTCGCTTTCCGGTTCAGCATTCTGGCAAAGCCTTCCACTGTACCGCCGCAGTGCTCTGCAATTGCAACTGCAGTATCATTATGACTCTTAAGCATCAGGGAATACAACAGATCCTCCAGATAATACTGTTCCCCTTTCTGAAGTCCAAGCTTCACTTCTGACTGGGAGACTGCATTTTGAGAAACCTGAACATAATCATCTCCCGGTGCACTTTCCAACGCCACAATACAGGTAAGTACTTTCGTGGTGCTGGCATTTGCCAGAGGTGTTTCCCCATTCTTTTCATACAGTACTCTGCCAGAATCCCCGTCCATAAGAACAGCAGATAAAGCATACAGTTGCTTCGGCTCCTCTGCAACCGGCGTCATATCTACCAGCTGAGGTATTTCATTCTCCTCTCCCCGCACAAAAGCATAAGTCTGCGTAAACAACAATACCGCCGTCACAATAATGACAGCGGCAATATGCTTCATTCTCATATTCCACCTCACATGCTCAGAAATCTTATCTATAAGATAATTTATGCCTGCATGTCCGGAATATGACTATATCCGTTCAGAAAAAATATGTTCAGGGTACTGTCAAATCATCCATTATAAGTCCGGTTCCATCTGGCGCTCAGATGATAAGCCCCTTCCCTTAAGGTATAAAGCTCCTTCAGATATTCCACTGTCTCAGGAATGGCCTCTCTGTAAAGCCTCTCCAGCTCAGGCATAGGAGCCTTTGCCTGTTTTACTGCTTCTGCAGTCATAAAATGCTCAATAACCGAGCCTGCAGATTTTCCGCCAAAGCTCAGAAATTTCCCTATGATCCGGCGCTTTCTGCCATGATCATCGCATACCATAAAATTGGTCAGAAGCTTCATCATTTTGACAGAAATATAAATATTTACTGTTTTCACCAGAGGCATCGCCCTGTGGATCACTCTGGCATATTCCATCCTTGGCACAATACCACAGGCTGGATAATAATGATCCGGATCTCTGCCGGTTTCCTCCATAAGCACACGGTCAAATTCTTTTTCCAAAACAATGTGGGGAATCACTCCCTCTTCTGCCATCCGGTTCACATAAGGATGGCATGCAGAATCAAGCATATAATGGCATCCAAACCCCAGAAGATATGCCAGAAGCGCTTCATCCTTATTTCGGCGCACCTGACTCATTCCCTCTTCAAAAAAAGCCTTTGCCTTCTCTCTGTGCATGTCAATTCCAAACTGAGTGACCGGATTTTTGGAAACCATATAATAAAACAGAATATCCGGTCCATGAAGTCCGATCCTGTACAGATCTCCATGTCTGCGGATCAGTCCCTTCATATCCGACGGCAATCTCCTGTACACTTCTCTTCCAAACAAATCATGTGCATATGTGGTTGGCATAACTGTTCCCTCCTGATCTCTGATCATATATCCAGTTTCAGCTGGACCTCTTCTTCTGCCTCTGCCTTAAAATCCTCTACCTTGACCGGATCCGGCATAGGCAGTTCATCCAGATCCTGTACTCCGAAGCTTCGCAGAAACTCCTCTGTGGTTCCAAAGAGAATCGGCTTTCCCGGTGCATCCAGTCTTCCCAATTCCCTTACCAGATTATATTCTACCAGCTTATTTACTGCATGATCACATTTTACACCTCGGATTTTCTCTAGTTCTGCCTTTGTCACAGGCTGTTTATATGCAATAATAGAAAGGGTCTCAAGCATTACCTCTGTAAGTACCGGCTTCTGGGGATGAAGGGCAATATTGATCAGATATTCATAATATTTCTTTCTGGTACACATCTGATAGGAATCCCCCAGTTCTATGATCTGGATTCCTCTTTCCTCCTGCTCATACCGGTCCATCATATTGTGAATGAGCTTCTCCGTTGTTTTGGTGTCCATATTAATCGCTTTGGCTATACGGGACAGCTCCACCGATTCTCCCATTGCAAAAAGGATCGCCTCGATGGCTCCCTCTAGTTCTTTCATTTTCACTGAATACTCCTTATCCTTCTTCTGCTTCTTCCGCAAATTCTGTCAGATTTTTCCATGTATCCGGATCTGTCTTTACTTCAATGGAAATATCATCAAAAAGTTCCTTCTGTTCCACCTGGATGTGTCCCATCTTCATCAGCTCCAGCACAGAGAGAAAGGTTACGATAACCTGAACTCTGGAGCACTGGCTCTCCAGAAGGTTCCGGAAGCTGAACTTTTTATGGGTTCTGGCAAACTCTTTCATCTCCAGCATTTTCTCCGAAAGGGTGACCTCCTCTTTCTCAATGGTTCCAAACTTACTGCGGATGGGATCCAGCTTATTCTCCTGGCGGCGGATGATGGATTTGTAAATGGCATTTAATTTCTCCAGAGTCAGCCCTGCCAGAAGCTGGGAAGTGTCTACCGGTTCCCTGTATACAGCAACCTCCTTTGGAATGGTAGGACCCTTAAAAAAAGAATTGGCCGCTTCATCCATTTTATCCTTCAGTTCATAAGACATAAATTTATACATCTTATATTCCAAAAGCTTTTCCACCAGCTCTGCCCTGGGGTCCTCTTCCTCTCCGTCCTCGTTTACTTCCTTAGGCAGAAGCATCCGACATTTAATATCCAGAAGAGTGGCAGCCATAACCATAAACTCACTCATAATCCCCAGATCTTCACGCTCCATGGCATGGATATACTCCATATACTGATCTGTGATCTCAACAATAGGAATATCATAAATATCTATTTTATTTTTCTCAATAAGATGCATCAGCAGATCCAGCGGACCTTCAAATACCTCAAGCTTTATGGGGATTCCCATTATTTTTCCTCTCTTCCTCTATAATCCACTATCAACAGCTCTCTGGGATTGTGGATTCTCACCGGAATTGTATGTTCTCCAAGACCGGCACTTACATACATATGCTGATTTTTCCTGTGAAAAGCCCCACAGCAATAAGGGGGAAATAACTGAAACTGAGGAGAAAGTATTCCTTTGTTCCGTCCAAATCTCACAATTCCTCCATGATAATGGCCGCATAAAATCAGGTCTGCCCCCCATTCAAAATAAGCATTTCCATATTTGGGATTATGAGTCAGCAACAGATTAACCCTGTCCTGATCAGGCTTTCCAATCAACTGCTCGATTTCTTCTGTCTGCAGCATGGGGGATTTTGGCTTTTTATAGTAAATCAAGGGAATTTCCAGACCATACACAGTAAAAGGACAGCCCTCTGCCTCCAGAAGCTCACACTGGTTATGCAGGATTCTTACTCCGGCCTTTTTCAGCCTTTCTTCATATTTCAGATATTCTTCTGCCAGCCCATTCTCTCCGGGATCTGCAGTATATAATTTATATTCATGATTTCCCAGTGCATAAAACACCGGATAACTTTCTGCCAGTCTGGTCAAAAGCTCAGCTGCTGTATCGAAGGTGTCTGTACAATTCCGCACGATCACATCTCCGGATACCAGCACCGCATCCGGAGAGCATTCCTGTATTTTTTGTATCAGCCGTTCATTTCCCGGACCAAATTCCAGTCCATGTAGATCTGCCAGCACTGCAAATCTGACAGTTTTTCCAGGAATAATCCTGTGTGTATTTATTGTATGGTATACAGTTCTAAATCTCTTCATAAATCTCCCAATTTTCAAAACTGTTAATCAGATACAGCGTTACTGTTCACTCCGTTCCCAGCAACGCGCTTCGCGATGCACAGAATTTATGCTAATCGCATAAATTCGCGCAGTATGTCTCGGGTTTTCTGTGACCTTCGCTCACAAAAAACACCTCGCGGAATATTATCAGTGAACAGTAACGATACGACTGCATTACTGCCCGCACATCACAGCATGGGTGCAAAAGCCCGAAGTACATTCTGCATAATACGTACCGGGATTTTGCGGTTTTTGCAGAATTCCAGAGGCACTGTATGACAATCCTCCAGAGTCTGCACAAAGTCCTCCTTCATAGACCAGATCACATCATTGCCATAGATCCACACACCATCCTCAAAGTGCAGGTACAGACTGCGGTAGTCCAGATTGATGGTTCCCACCACTGCGATCTCGTCATCACACACAAAGGTTTTTGCATGGAGAAATCCGGGCTGATATTCATAAATTTTTACTCCGTTTTCCAGCAGCTGTCTGTAATAAGACTGGGTCAGTAAAAATACCAGCTTCTTATCCGGGGTACCAGGTGTCATGATCCTTACATCCACCCCGTTTTTGGCAGCCAGACATAATGCTGTCATCATTTCATTATCTATGATCAGATATGGTGTACAGATATATACATATCGTCTGGCCTTATTAATAATATTCAGATATACATTCTCCCCTACAATCTCCTCATCCAGCGGAGTGTCACAGAAGGGCTGTACAAATCCATTTCCCATAAACTGTTCCTGGTGATTTCTGTGGGGCAGATATACTTCATAGTCGATTTTCTCCTCTGTGCGTCCAATCACTGCCCACATATGGAGAAACATCACCGTCATATTCCAGACCGCTTCTCCCTTCAGCATAATAGCCGTATCTTTCCAGTGCCCGAATCGTTCTTTCTGGTTAATATACTCATCTGAAAGATTGATCCCGCCGGTAAATCCTACCCATCCGTCAATGATACACAGTTTCCTGTGGTCACGGTTATTCTGGATAATATTAAGGATCGGACGGAAAGGATTAAATACCTGGCAGGTAATTCCCTTTTTCCGAAGCTCTTCATAATATTTGTGAGGTAAGGTGGTCAGACATCCAAAACCATCATAGATCAGCCTTACATCCACTCCCTCTGCAGCCTTCTGTTCCAGAATATCCAGAATTGTCTGCCACATCACTCCGTCATTAATAATAAAATATTCGATAAAAATATATTTTTTTGCCTGCTTCAGTTCTTTTACCAATACAGGAAACATATCATCCCCAACCTGAAAATATTCAGCTGAAGTATTCTGATGTACCGGAAAATGAGAAGCACTGGAAATATAATGGGACTGCATGGCAGCAGAAGGATCTCTCTCCCAGAGGCCGCTGACAGTCTCCGGATCATCCTGCATTAATTCACTGCTCTCCTCTATCCTTTTCACGAACTGACGGTCCATAATAGATGCAATTCTGGACTTTCCAAAGAGAAAATACAGAGTTACTCCCAGAATGGGAAGACTTAAGATCAACATGGTCCAGGCCAGTTTATAAGAAGGATTGATCTCTTTGTTAACAATCCAGAGAACGATCAGTACTCCCACGATCCCGATAAATATATCCACATAACGGGAAAAGGCTGCAATCTTCAAAACCATGACAAAAATCCAGCCCAACTGAATAAGCATAGCGAATACCACATAGAAAATCCTGTTAAACAGCAGCTTCAGCAATTTTCTGAGCAACAGTAATATAAAGTTTTTCTTTTGTTTTAAATTTTCATTTTTCTCTGCCTTCAAGCCTGCTTCCTTTCCCCAAAAAATTTTCCTGTCTGCTTCATGCCCTACAGCAGATTTCGCAGCACAGTAATACTTTACAATGTTAAAAATCCCTGACATACTGCCAGGGATTTTTGCGCACAATTAATTATATTTACGTTTTCTTGCGGCTTCAGATTTCTTTTTACGACGAACGCTTGGTTTCTCGTAATGCTCTCTTTTGCGGATTTCCTGCTGAATTCCTGCTTTTGCACAGCTTCTCTTGAATCTGCGAAGAGCGCTATCTAAAGTCTCGTTCTCTTTTACGATAACGTTTGACATAGACTCACACCTAACCTCCCTCCAGTTGTAGATTGTGCTAAAATACAACTGTCTGGGTATTTTTCTTGCACAAGTGATATTATATATCATTGGCTCTTGGTTCGTCAACATCTTTTTGGTTAATTTTTGAAATTATTTTAACTGACCTTCCAGGATTCCTGCTGCTGCATCTACGGCTTCCTGAGCTTTGGCAGGGTTCTTTCCGCCGGCCTGAGCCATGTTCGGACGTCCGCCGCCGCCACCGCCTACGATAGCTGCTACTGCTTTGATCAGGTTACCTGCGTGAGCACCTGCTTTCTGTGCTGCGTCAGTAGCCATTGCAAGAAGGTTTACTTTTTCACCGTTTACTGCTGCCAGAAGGACAACACCCTCGCCAAGTTTGCCTTTCAGCTGGTCTCCAAGGTCACGAAGTCCGTTCATGTCCACTCCGTCTACTTTTGCAGCAAGGAGTTTCACACCTTTGACTTCTACTACTTTATCCATAACATCTCCCAGAGCGCCCTGAGCCAGTTTGCTCTTTAAGGATTCGTTCTCGCTGGAAAGTGCTTTTACTTCTCCCTGAAGATGTCCGATCTTCTCTACGATCTCTGCAGGATTTGCTTTCAGTGCTTTGGCTGCTTCGTGAAGCAGTTCTTCCTGTTTCTTATAGTATTCCAGAACTCCGTTGCCTGTCAGAGCTTCGATACGGCGAACACCTGCTGCGATACCGGATTCGGAAACGATCTTGAACAGCATGATGGAGCTTGTGTTTGCCACATGAGTACCACCGCAGAGTTCCTTGGAGAAGTCGCCCATGGATACCACACGTACCTTCTGGTCATATTTTTCTCCGAACAGAGCCATTGCTCCGGATTTCTTAGCCTCTTCCACATCCATAACATCTGTACGGACTTCAAGACCAGCCTGGATTTCTTTATTAACAAGCGCTTCTACCTGTGCGATCTCATCAGCTGTCATAGCCTGGAAATGAGCAAAGTCGAAACGAAGTCTGTCCGGTGTTACCAGAGAACCTTTCTGTTCTACATGACTTCCAAGAACTGTCTTTAATGCTTTCTGGAGAAGATGTGTTGCACTGTGGTTCTTCTCAGTGTCTCTTCTTGCAGCTTCATCCACTTTCAGGGAAACAGTTTCGCCTGTGGAGATCATACCGGATTCCATATGGCCAACATGACCAAATTTGCCGCCGCGAAGCTTGATGGTGTCTTCTACTACGAACTTACCGTTTGCAGTTTCGATCACACCTGTGTCACCAATCTGTCCACCCATAGTTGCATAGAATGGAGTCTGCTCTGTAAAGACAGTTCCTTTCTGGCCTTCCATCAGGGAGTTTACGATCTCTGTCTCTGTTGTAAGGACTGTTACTTTGGAATCAAAGGTAAGATGATCGTATCCTACGAATTCTGTTGTAACATTTACATCGATATCATCATATACAGTTGCATCAGCACCCATATAGTTGGTCACTTCACGGGCAGAACGTGCTTTGTTTCTCTGCTCTTCCATACATTTCTGGAAGCCTGCCTCGTCAATATCATATCCTTTTTCCTCAAGAATCTCTTTTGTAAGATCCATCGGGAATCCGTAAGTATCATATAATTTGAATGCATTTTCGCCGGAAAGTGTTTTCTCTCCTGCTGCTTTCATCTCATCTTCCATCTCTCCAAGGATACGGAGACCCTGGTCAATGGTCTTGTTGAACTGGTTTTCTTCGTTTGTGAGAACTTTAAAGATAAATTCTTTCTTCTCTTCCAGCTCCGGATATCCTGCTTTGGAACCATTGATCACTTCTTCACTTAATTTTGCAAGGAAGGTGCCTTCGATGCCAAGAAGACGTCCGTGACGTGCTGCACGACGGATCAGACGGCGAAGTACATAGCCGCGGCCTTCGTTTGTAGGCATGATACCGTCGGAGATCATAAATGTTGCAGAACGGATATGGTCTGTGATCAGACGGATGGATACGTCATCGTTATAGTTCTTCTCGTATTCTTTTCCGGAGATTTCACATACCAGGTTACGCAGTGCACAGATGGTATCTACATCGAAAATGGAATCTACGTCCTGCACAACAACTGCCAGACGTTCCAGACCCATACCTGTATCAATGTTCTTCTGTTTCAGTGTTGTATAATTTCCGTTACCATCGTTCTCAAACTGGGTAAATACGTTGTTCCATACTTCCATGTAACGGTCGCAGTCACAGCCTACTGTACAGCCAGGTTTCCCGCAACCGTATTTCTCTCCACGGTCATAGTAGATTTCTGAACATGGACCACAGGGACCTGCGCCATGCTCCCAGAAGTTATCTTCTTTTCCAAAACGGAAAATTCTGTCAGCAGGGATTCCGATTTCTTTGTTCCAGATGTCAAATGCTTCATCATCTTCCAGATATACAGAAGGATAAAGACGGTCTGCATCCAGTCCTACTACCTCTGTAAGGAATTCCCAGGACCAGTGGATGGCTTCTGTCTTGAAATAGTCACCAAAGGAGAAGTTACCAAGCATCTCAAAGAATGTACCGTGGCGTGCAGTTTTACCTACATTCTCGATATCACCTGTACGGATACATTTCTGGCAGGTACTTACTCTTGTTCTCGGCGGGATTTCAGCACCTGTAAAATATGGTTTCAGCGGAGCCATACCTGCATTGATCAGCAGAAGACTCTTATCTCCCTGTGGTACCAGGGAAAAGCTTTTCATTACCAGATGTCCTTTGCTTTCCATGAAGTCCAGGAACATCTGACGAAGTTCGTTTACTCCGTATTTCTTCATAATCTTTTCCTCCTGAAGTCGGCGGAACCATCAGTATCCGCCGATATTTCTATAATGAATTTTTTATTTTGCCAGAACTTTATTAAATTTCTTTTTGCCTTTTTTCAGCACTACACCTTCACCTGTAAGTGCATCTTTGGCAACTGTGTATTTCACATCTGTGATCTTCTCACCGTCAATGGAAACACCGCCCTGCTCAATGGCACGGCGTCCCTCGGAACGTGTTGGAACCATTCCTGCTTTTACAAGCATGGAGATCAGATCGATTGTTCCTTCCTCTGAGAAGTCTTCGTCTGCAAGCTCAGTTGTCGGCATATGTGCTGTGTCAGCGCCGCCTGCAAAAAGTGCTCTTGCGCCTTCCTGCGCTTTCTTTGCTTCCTCTTCGCCGTGAACCAGATTTGTCAGCTCGTATGCAAGGATTTCTTTTGCTTTATTTAACTGGCTTCCTTCCCATTTCGCCATCTCGTCAATTTCTTCTAATGGAAGGAATGTGAGGAGACGCATACATTTGATAACATCTGCATCATCCACGTTTCTCCAGTACTGATAGAAATCGAAAGGAGAAGTTTTCTCCGGATCAAGCCATACAGCACCAGACTGTGTTTTACCCATCTTCTTGCCTTCGGAGTTCAGAAGAAGTGTGATCGTCATGGCATAGGCATCTTTGCCAAGCTTACGGCGGATCAGCTCTGTACCGCCAAGCATATTTGCCCACTGGTCATCGCCACCGAACTGCATGGTACAGCCGTATTTCTGATATAACATGTAGAAGTCATAGCTCTGCATGATCATATAGTTAAATTCAAGGAATGTAAGTCCACGTTCCATACGCTGTTTGTAGCATTCATGAGAAAGCATACGGTTTACAGAGAAATGTGGTCCAACATCACGGAGTACCTCTACGTAATTTAAGTTCATCAGCCAGTCTGCATTGTTTACCATTAATGCCTTGCCGTCTGAGAAGTCGATAAAACGCTCCATCTGTTTCTTGAAGCAGTCAATGTTGTGCTGGATTGTCTCCACTGTCATCATCTGACGCATATCAGATCTTCCGGACGGGTCACCGATCATACCGGTTCCGCCGCCTAATAATGCGATTGGTTTATTTCCTGCCATCTGCAGACGTTTCATCAGGCAGAGCGCCATAAAATGTCCCACATGAAGGCTGTCTGCGGTAGGGTCAAAGCCAATGTAAAATGTGGCTTTTCCATTATTTACCATTTCTTTGATCTCTTCTTCGTCTGTTACCTGGGCAATCAGACCACGGGCTTTCAGCTCGTCCCAAACTGTCATTGTTTGTTTCCTCCTCGTAATATAACTAAAATAACCCGGTTCCTCTGTCCGTTTAGGACGAGAACCGGGTCTCGCGTTACCACCTAAATTTACAGAAAACTCGCATTTTCTGCCTCCATAAGTGAATGATATAAAGTCACTGCCAGAGTATCTTCCCGGCCAGACCTTTCACTTAAGCAAATTAACGGATGCCAAACCGCTGCAGCCTACTGTTCTCAGAAACATTCGATCCGGAAGTTTCGGTGCAGAGCTCCGGGAGGTATTCACACGGTTCCCTCAGGCGCCTCTCACCAGCCGGCTGCTCTCTGTCTGCTTTCCACGTGCTACTATTTCCCATCTGTGCCTTTACTTTCATATAGCCGTCAGGATTAGAATAGGGAATTACTCTTTTCCTGACTGTCTTATCTATCTGCAAGTATACAAATACAGATTTTGTTTGTCAAGAAATTTTACAGATAATTTCGTTTTTCTCTGTCAACTTAAAGTGTTAATGTGTCAGCCTGATATCCAGTCTACAAAGAACATATGACCCTTGTACTGTTCATAATCCAGTTTGCTGAAATTCAGGTTCTGCGCCCAGAAGGCCTGAGGAGTCATAAAGAATTTATAATCAAAATCCTTTTTCTTAAATCCGGGCAGAGTTCTGGCAGTTCCTTTATTAATATAATCATTAAACATTGCCATTGCCGCTTTTGCAGCTGCATAGGCATTGGTTCTGTCTTCAAACTGTCCCTTCAGTCGTTTGATCAGAGCACCGTCAATCACAACTGCATACTGGTTCGGTTTTCCCTGATATACCACATAACGGATCTGTGACGGAAATTCCTTATACTTGTCCACTGTACAGTTCAGCACACAGAGAGCCACTGCTTCCATACCCACAAGCCCCTGGTCTCCTGCCTCCGCATCACATACTGCAGCCAGCAGATCCAGGTCAGAAACTGTGCCGTCAGCAATTCCCGGATGCTCCAGAAACTCTTTCTCCATATAATACCATTTATTATTTTTAGCATCAAATACCTTGACATACTTTCCATCTATCACATAGTTGGAATCTACTTTAGACGCCACACCGTTTTCATCAAACTTGTAAGTAGCGCCGTCAATAGCCCGCACATCATTTACAACCATGGCACCTGAGGATTCAAAATAATATTTTTTGCCATCCTCCTCCAGCCATCCGGTTTTCATTTTGCCTGTTTTTTTGTCAAAATAATATTTCTTACTTCCGACCGTGCCAAAGCCCTTCTCATAACGGATACCTGTAGTCTTGGAGAAATAGTAGTAATCTTCTCCCACCTTCTGAAGTCCTACATACAGAATTCCCGACGTCGGATGAAAATATCTGTAATTACCTGCAGAATTCTCAACCCATCCCGTAAGCATCCTGCCGTTTGCTTTACTGAAATAACGTCTCTGTAATTTTTTATCCTGTACCCAACCGGTAGCCATCACTCCGGAACCACTGTAATAATAATATTTATATCCCTTGGCATCTGTACGCCATCCTCTGGTAAGCAGGCCTGTCTTCTCATCAAAATAACGGATATTTCCCTTGGAATCCTTCAGATTGCCGGTAACCATATAGCCTGCACCCTTGGTAAAATACCGGATCACTTTACCGCTGGAATCCTTGGCCCAGCCTTTCAGCTGAACTCCTGTAGTTCTGTTAAAATAATATTTTCTGCCATTTAGCTCCAGCCATCCTTTCTGTCTGGAACCATCCTTGTTTATGTAATAGGTTTTGCCATTCTCAGTGACAAAGCCTGTTTTGGTCGCAGCCGACACAGAAAAACACCCCAGTACAAAAACGGCGATCACAGAAAGAAGCAGGCAGCTTTTCCATATGTTTCTATGTTTCTTCATGAATACTCTCCATTCTTTTCATAGTTATTTTTCGACTTTTTATTGCATTTGTTTTTCACAATCTTTGCATTCTTTACAAAATTGTTACATATATTATATCTGAATCTCATATTAATGTCAACTTCTATTCGGTTTACTCAAACAACACATTTGAATTACTGTTCACTCCGTTCACAGTAACACATTTGATCCTGGTACATATGATAGAGTGTAAAGAAATTCTGGAGGAATCAACATGAGTGATTTAGCTGCTACAAACTGCTGCGACGACAGAGGAGGATGCGGATGCAATTCCGGTTGTGACACTAACTGTGGATGCAATATGGGCTGTGGATGCGGATGCGGAAATGGCTGTGGACTCTCCTGCGGAAACAATTCCTGCAGCAATATCCTTTGGATCATCATTCTTCTTTGTCTGTGCGGTAACAATGGATTTGGCGGAGGTAATAGCTGCGGATGCAATGACAACTGCTGGATCATTATCGTTCTCCTCTGCCTGTGTGGCAATGGCAGCGGATGCAATAACAGCTGCTGCTGACCGGCTGCCGTTATTCCCTTCCCGGGCAGAGGTTAACCCCTCTGCCTTTGGGGACGGCTATCCGATTTGTCACAACCAGATCCCGTACCTTTTTCAGCTTCTTCCTTTCTTCGCACGCATTCCAGATCTATTTCATAAAAAGAATTCCCCTCCATTATCTGTTTTTCCTTCTGATCCTTCATTTTTCCTTCCTCTTTCCTTCTGTTTATAATTTATTATATGTCGCAGCTGTCTGCTTCGCCATAACTATTGCCCGGTTTCCGTCATAATTCCTTCATATCTTGATAGCAAAGCTCATAAACTGTTAGGGGCAAAAAATCTCAGGCCCGTCATCAATCATAAACAAAAAGGAGCATCATCATGAATCAGGATTTTATTTCCCAGACTCCTCTGGATCAGATCACAGGTACTGATTACGGACAGATGCTGAAGGCTGCTATTCCTTACCTGCCTGCCAGAAGCCGCCAGATTCTCTCTATTTATGAAAAAGCAATGGAATTTCGAAATACAGTTTCTATTTTTGGAAAAAAGAATTACGAATCCGACCTGACTGCTGCAAGTACTGCAGACGCAGATCCCATGGATATGCTTAACGATATCCGCAGCTTTTGCTACGGTCCTGCCAGGTCGAAGCTGGATCAGCTTGTGAATATGATGGCAATGGTTCAAATAGTAAATATCATAAACCAGCCGGAATACAGAAAGGAGGATTCCAATGAAGGATCCCTTAAATAATAACCTGAATGATAACTGGATCAACAATCCAAAGCTTGCAGATATAGACAAAACCAAGCTGGAAATGCTCCGCAGCCTGGCTTCTCAGGGAAATACAAAAGGCGCCGGTGAACTCCTGCCTTTCCTGTTGGGAGCAGCCTCCCAGGGGAAGAAAAGCGGTATGAACTTCAGCGCCAGTGAAATCTCAACAATCATTGATGTGTTAAAAGCAGGGAAATCTCCTCAGGAGATTCAAAAGCTTGACAAGGTAGTTCAGCTAATGAAGATGATACGCTGAATTTCTTTGTCAGTCCTGCATTTTATCAGTCCTGCATGGATAATACTTTCTTGTTCTGCCAGATATAAGTGATCAGAGAAATAATAGTCAAAGCTACTGACAGCCAGATGAAAATCTGTGCCAGCACGTCAAACACACCTCCCAGATCTGCCAGAAGAAGAATAATCATGATCATCTGAGAAACGGTTTTGAACTTGCCCCAGTAATTCGCCGCAATTACAATTCCATTCTCTGCTGCAATCAGGCGGAAACCACTGATAATAAATTCTCTTGCGATAATGATGATCACAATCCATGCTGGAAGCTTATCCAGCTCAATAAAACAAATCATAGCAGAGCAGACCAGAAGCTTGTCTGCCAGAGGATCCATAAATTTTCCGAAATTTGTTACCAGATTATTTTTTCTGGCAATCTTACCGTCAAACCAGTCTGTAACACTGGCTACCACAAAAATAGCCAGGGATATATAGCGGTTTCCTTCTCCGCCCCATCCTGTAAGCATAAACAACACCAGAAATGGTACAAAGATCATTCTGGCAACTGTCAATTTATTCGGTGTATTCATCTGCCAACACTCCTATCAAATCATATTCCAACGCACCGGTCACACGTACCTTTGCAAAATCACCAGTCATCAGAAGTTCCCCGGTCTGCACAAAGATATAACCGTCCACCTTCGGTGCGTCTCCATAGGTTCTGCCGATATAGGCGCTTTCATCTGCTACCTTGCCCTCAATCATGACAAGCAGCTCCTGGCCAATACGGTCCGTCCCCTTATCATAAGAAATCTCCTGTTGGAGCTCCATGATCTCATCCCTTCGTTCTTCCTTGATCTCCTCAGGAATCTGGTCCGGCATTCCTGCAGCAGGAGTATCCTCCTCAGCTGAGTAAGTAAATACTCCCAGTCTGTCAAACTCCATTTCGTCTACAAATTCCATCAGTTCCTCATGGTCTTCCTCAGTTTCACCGGGAAATCCTGTGATCAGAGTCGTTCTCAGAACAATGTCCGGAATTTCTCCCCGGAGTTTATTTACAATATCCACCAGTTCTGCCCTGGTGGTACGTCTTCCCATACGCTTCAGGATCCTGTCGCTGGCATGCTGAATGGGAAGATCCAGATAATGACATATCTTTTTCTCTTCTTTCATGGTCTGAATCAGTTCATCATAAATCTCTTCCGGGTAGCAGTATAACACCCGGATCCAACGGATTCCGCTGATCTTACATAATTCCTTCAAAAGAACATGAAGAGATTTTTTTCCGTAAATATCTGTACCGTATACTGTAGTCTCCTGTGCTACCAGTATCAGTTCTTTCACACCTTCCTCAGCCATTTCTCTGGCCTGGGTAAGCAGGCGCTCCATAGGAACGCTTCGGAATTTACCTCTAAGCTTTGGAATAATACAATAAGTGCAGTGCTTGTCACAGCCTTCTGCTATCTTCAGGTATCCAAAATGGCCGCCTGTAGTCAGGACACGCCTGCCCAGGCTTTCCGGCAGATAATCAATACTCTTGAATTCCTGAAACTGTTTCCCATCCACTGCTTCCTGGATTGCTCTGTAAATATCCTCATAGGAAGTGGTTCCCAGTACTGCATCTACCTCCGGAACCTCTTCAGTGATTTCATTTTTGTAACGCTGAGCCATACATCCGGTGACGATCAGAGCCTTACAGCTTCCTGCCTTTTTATACTCTGCCATCTCCAGGATTGTATTTACGCTCTCTTCCTTAGCATCATTAATAAAGCAGCAGGTATTGATAATGATCACCTCTGCCAGTGTTTCATCATCTACGATCTCAAATCCTTTTCTGGTCAGAAGTCCAAGCATTTCCTCAGAATCTACCAGATTCTTATCGCAGCCTAATGATACAAATAATAGCTTCATATAATCTCCCAATCAGTTTTCTTCTGTCTCAGCTTCTGCCACAGCCTCTGTCTCTTCCACAGCTGCCTCTGTCTGTACAGCTTCTGCTGTTTCTTCTGTCTCCTCTTCAGGTGCCAGGATCTTTATCTGTCCCTGATATAATTCATCAATAGCAACAGAAAGTGGCTTTTTACCTGCTGCACCAGCTACCATAGGTTTTGCTCCTGCGATCAGCTGACGTGCACGCTTGCTGGCAGCAAGTACCAGGGAATAGCGGCTGTTGATGGACATTGTGGTATCATCGTCCTCATTGTTTGTGTTGATTGCCTCAATTAATTCTGTATAAGATGGATGTATCATTTATATTCTCCTTTCATTTTTAATGGCTTTGCCATATAGTTATCTTTTATTTCTGAAAAGCTTTTGTCTGTCTCTGGATGTCCTCAATAAAATCAATATTTCTGGATGCTCTGGAATGCTCACTTACAATAATATCATGAAGATGATCCACACATTCCTCCACATCATCGTTAACCAGAATATAATCATACTGATCCATGCCTTTTGCTTCCTCTCCAGCTCTGGCCAGCCGGTCTGCAATTACCTGATCAGTTTCTGTTCCTCTGCCTTTGAGACGCTTTTCCAGCTCTGCCACTGTAGGCGGAGTTACAAATACCAGTAAAGCCTCCGGTATTTTTTCTTTTACCTTCATTGCCCCCTGGATTTCAATCTCCAGGATCACATTCCTGCCTGCTGAAAGCTGCTCTTCTACATAAGAACGGGGAGTACCGTAATAATTCTCCACATACTGGGCATATTCGATCAGCGCGTCCTCCCTGATCAGCTGCTCAAACTCTTCCCTGCTGCGGAAAAAGTAGGCAATACCGTCTTCCTCACCTGGGCGGGGTGCTCTGGTAGTCACGGAAACAGACAGTGCATAGTCATCATATTTCTCAAGAAGACGCTTCATCACTGTGCCTTTACCTGCACCTGAAAAGCCGGAAACTACAACTAAAATTCCTTTACTCATGAACTTCTCCCTTATCTTCATATTCATATATTTCTGCAAACCTGCGGGCGATGGTTTCAGGCTGCAGTGCGCTGAGCACCAGATAATCATCACTGGTAACGATCACTGCTTTGGTTTTCCTGCCCTGGGTTGCATCGATCAATGACCTGGTTCCTCTGACGCTCTGCACCATACGCTTCACCGGTGCAGCATCAGGGCTGACCACAGCCACGATTTTCTGTGAATTCACTACATTTCCAAATCCTATATTGATCAGTCTGGCCACCATCATCCATCCTTTTTATTCTATATTCTGGATCTGTTCCCTTATTTTCTCGATTTCTGTCTTCAGGTCTATGGCTATATCAGAAATCTCCATATCACTGGATTTGGACAGGATGGTATTTGCTTCTCTGTTCATCTCCTGTGCCATGAAGTCCAGCTTTCGTCCAATCCCCTCTGTCTCTGTGGTAAGCATTTTCTTCATGTTTTTCACATGACTGTGCAGACGTACTGTTTCCTCATCATTACAGATTTTATCAGAGAAAAGAATAACCTCTGCTGCGATCCTGTTGTCATCAATCTGAGTGTCCTCAAGAAGCTCGAAAACTTTGGCTTCCAGCTTTGTCCTGTAGGCATTTACCACCTCAGGAGAACGTTCTTCTATACGGGTAACCTTCTTGTCCAGGCCATCCAGTTTTTCCAGAAGATCTTTCTCCAGGTTGTGTCCCTCCTGGGTACGGGTCTGAACGAATTTCTCACAGGCTTCCCGCACCGGCGGCTCCAGTATGCTCCACAGTTCTTCTTCATCTACGGACTGTTCTTCCATAGTAAGGATATCCGGGTATCGGGAGAGGGTGCTGACTTTTATGTCATAGTCCAGGTCAAAGTCCTGCTGGATCTGCTTCAGGCAGGCTATATATTCGGCTGCCAGCTCTTTGTTGTATTTCAGAGTGCCGTTGTTTATGGTATAGTCTTCGTATGTGATATAAACGTCTACCTTACCTCTCTGGATATAAGTTTTCATCAGATTTCGGATGGAGCCTTCCAGAAAGCTGAGTTTCTTTGGCATTTTGATACTCAGATCCAGATATCTGTGGTTAACGGATTTGAGTTCGATGGTTATTTTTCGTTCATCGGTTACGACTTCTGAGCGGCCGAAACCTGTCATACTTTTTATCATGTTTTTTCTCTCTTTGTGGGTCTGTTTTAAAAGTATTGGGGTGTAAAATTTACATACAGATTTATTATAGTTCATTATGAAATCTTAGTCAAATATTTTTTGTGGTTTTGGGGGTATGCTTGAATCCTTGATTGTGAGACGTGGGGTATGGTATACTATAGGAACGCAGGAGAAACGTCATGTCCGGGGCGCGGTTTCGGAGTTTAGTAGTTCTAAGTGTGTGAAAGACTGCTAAGTGCATTCGCCCAAAGCTCAAACTCGCTGACGCTCAGACAGTGAGGCTTTGGGCTCATAACGCAGTCTTCCACGCACTAAGAACTACACAACTCCTGCAAATGCGCCCCGGACATGACGTTTCTCCTGCTGGCTATGCTATGGGGACAGGAATAAGATTGCGGGGATTTGTTTGTCTTTCTTATATGTATAAATTTTAATTAGGAGTGTGTATGTATGGCATTTGATGGAATTACCATTGCGGCGATGGTGGCGGAGCTGCATTTGAATTTGGATGGGGGCAGGTTTAATAAGATTGCTCAGCCGGAGGCGGATGAGTTGTTGATTACGGGGAAGGGGGCGAATGGGCAGTGCAGGCTGCTTTTGTCGGCCAGTGCTTCGCTTCCGCTTATTTATTTTACGTCTAAGAATAAGGTAAGTCCTCTGACTGCGCCCAATTTCTGTATGCTGCTGCGTAAGCATATTGGCAGTGCGCGTATTTCCGGGATCAGGCAGCCGGGGCTGGAGCGTGTGGTGAAGTTTGAGCTGGAGCATCTGAATGAGCTGGGGGATCCCTGTAAGAAGGTTCTGATCATGGAGCTGATGGGGAAACACAGTAATATTATTTTCTGTGATGATCAGAGGATGATTCTGGACAGTATTAAGCATGTTTCTTCTCATATGAGTTCTGTAAGGGAGGTTCTTCCGGGAAGGGAATATTTTATTCCGAAAACTCAGGATAAGCTGGATCCGCTGTCTGTAAGTGAGGAGGATTTTATAAGGGTTATCTGCAGTAAGCCTTGTAATATTTCCAAGGCGATCTACTCTTCTCTCACCGGACTTAGTCCTGTTGTTGCAGAGGAAATCTGCTACAGGGCTTCCATTGACGGCAGTGATGCGGCGCAGTCACTGGATGAAGCAGCCCAGGTGCATCTGTACCATACCTTCAGCAGACTGATGGAGCAGGTTAAGGAATGTGATTTTACCCCCAACATTGTGTTCCGGGGTGAGGAGCCTGTGGAGTATGGGGTGTTTCTTTTTCAGCAGTATGGGGCTGAGTATCATGCTGAGACCTTTGACAGTGTGTCTGCCATGCTGGAAACTTATTATGCGAAAAAGAATACTCTTTCACGTATTCATCAGAAGTCTGCAGATCTGCGCCGGATTGTACAGACTGCCCTGGAGCGCAACCGCAAGAAGCTGATACTGCAGGAGAAGCAGATGAAGGATACTGCCAAAAAGGACAAGTATAAAATCTATGGAGAGCTGATCAATACTTATGGTTATGGCCTGGAGGATGGCTGTAAGTCATTTAAGGCTGTGAACTATTATAATAATGAAGAAGTTATCATTCCTCTGGATCCTACCATGACTCCTGCCGAAAATTCCAAGAAATATTTTGACAAATACGGCAAATTGAAACGTACGGAGGAGGCTCTTAAGGAACAGCTTGAAGAGACAAGAAGTGAGATCGATCATCTAGAGTCTATCTCCAATGCCCTGGATATTGCGCTGGCTGAAAGCGATCTGTCCCAGATCAAGGAGGAGCTGGCAGAATGCGGCTATATCAAGAAGCATTATGATCGAAAAAAAGGCCAGAAAATGCAGACCAAATCCAAGCCCTTCCACTATGTCACAGAGGATGGCTATGATATTTATGTAGGGAAAAATAATTTCCAGAATGATGAACTTACCTTTAAGTTTGCCACAGGAAATGACTGGTGGTTTCATGCGAAGAAGATGGCCGGTTCCCATGTTGTGGTAAAATCCAGGGACGGAGAGCTGCCGGATCATATTTTTGAGATTGCAGGACAGCTTGCAGCATATTATTCCAAAGGACGTACTGCACCAAAGGTGGAAATTGATTATATCCAGAAAAAACAGGTAAAAAAACCGGCAGGTGCCAAGCCTGGCTTTGTGGTTTATTATACCAATTATTCTCTGATGGCAGAGCCCTCCCTGGCGGGAGTCAGGGAAATCTGATATTTCACTGATTTTTCTGTTTCCGGCAAAAAAATACCATCCTGTACTATTTTTCAGTACAGAATGGTATTTTTTTATCTTACTGCATTATTCTTCTTATTTTTACCCAGATATGCAGCCTTTACTGACTCATCGGATGCAAGCTCCTCTCCTGTTCCGGACAGGGTGATGGTTCCAGTTTCCATTACGTAGCCATGGTGAGCTGCACGGAGAGCCATATTGGCATTCTGTTCTACCAGCAGGATAGTTTTTCCCTGCTTATTGATCTCGCGGATAATATCAAACACGCCCTTAACAACAATAGGTGCCAGTCCCAGCGAGGGCTCATCCATCATGATAATATCCGGTCTGGACATAAGGGCCCGGGCAATGGCCAGCATCTGCTGTTCACCACCGGATAGAGTTCCTGCCAGCTGCCAGTTTCTTTCCTTTAATCTGGGGAACAGATCATAACACCAGTTGATGTCCTCTTCCAGGCTGTCCTTGCGCATATATGCACCGATCTTTAAATTCTCCAGCACTGTAAGATCTGCAAAAACGCGACGTCCTTCCGGAACCAGGGTAATTCCCTGACTTACGATCTGTTCCGGAGTTTTTCCTGCGATCTCACTTCCATTTAATTTGATGCTGCCAGTCTTTGGCTTTACCAGACCTACAATAGAACGCAGGGTGGAGCTTTTGCCGGCACCGTTGGCTCCGATCAGGGTTACGATCTCCCCCTTCGGGACCTGAAAGCTGATGTTTTTTACAGCCTTAATGCCGCCATAGCTTACGCTTAAATCCTTTACTTCCAAAATATTACTCATCTGCGGCACCTCCAAGATATGCATCAATAACTCTCTGATTATTCTGAATTTCTTCAGGCACACCCTCTGCAATAGGTTTACCAAAATCAAGAACATAGATTCTGTCAGAAATCTCCATAACCAGATCCATATGATGTTCGATCATAAATATAGTCAGACCAAATTCATCACGGATTTTCGCAATAAAAGCAGTCAGATCATCAGTCTCCTGTGGATTCATACCTGCAGCAGGCTCATCCAGGAGAAGCAGCTTGGGCTCTGTAGCCAGGGCTCTGGCAATCTCCAGTCTTCTCTGTTTACCATAAGGAAGAGAAGTTGCCATCTCATCTCTCAGATCTTCCAGACCTACGATGCGAAGGAGCTCTTCTGCCTCCTTACGCATTTTCGCTTCTTCTTTTCCATTCAGATGGAAGGTGGCGGTAAAAAGATTACTGGTTCTTCTCAGATGCTTGGCAATGAGAATATTCTCGAATACAGTCTGGCTTTTGAACAGACGAATATTCTGGAAGGTTCTGGCAATCCCCAGCTTTGTGATCTTATCCGGCGTGGGAACAATGGAATGAGTATATTTTCCATTATTTTCTCCCTGATAAAGCTTTTTCATTTTACCCTGAGGATGATTTTCAATGATCTTTTCCCCCTGGAAATAAACAGCTCCGTTGGTAGGCGCATACACTCCTGTGATTACATTGAACGCAGTAGTCTTGCCTGCACCGTTAGGACCGATCAGTGAAACGATCTCCCCTTTGTTTACCTCAATATTCATGTTATCTACAGCGATCACACCACCAAACTGCATGGTAACATTCTCAACCTTCAGTACGTTGTTCTCACTCATCAGGCGTTACCTCCTTTGGCAGTTTTTTTCTTTCTGGATTTTCCGGTCAGGAAATTATAGATTCCCCTGATGGAAAATTCTCTGGTTCCCATAATACCCTGTCGGAAGAAAAGTACGATGATCATGATGACCACTGAGAATACAACCTTACGGAAACCGGCACGCAGAAGAGGCACATGGAAGCTTCCTATATAAGTATCATTGTCAAGGAATCGAAGAATCCATTCAGAGAAAATGATAAACAGGAAAGAACTGATACAGCTTCCTGTAACAGAACCGATACCTCCGATTACCACGATCAGAAGGATTTCATAGGTCATGGCTGATTTGAAGGTAGATGCCTGGATCGTAGTCTGATACATGGCAAGTAATGCACCGGAAACTCCTGCAAAAAAGGAGCTTACTACAAAGGCAATTCTCTTGTGATGAGCCAGGTTGATTCCCATAGCCTCTGCAGCCACCTCGTCATCGCGAATTGCCTTGAAAGCACGGCCGTAAGTGGAATTAATCATCATCACGATAATGGCAATACAGATTCCGGATACAATGAAAGGAAACAGCACACTGCTAAAGGTAGGATAGGATCTCAGCAGGTTGGAACCATTTGTCAGAGGTCCTAATTTATCCCACTGGAACACTGCACGGATAATTTCCGCAAAGCCCAGTGTGGCAATAGCCAGATAATCGCTTTTCAGGCGAAGCACAGGCAAACCGATAAGATATGCAAAAATCGCTGCAACCACACCGGCTGCGATCAGTGCAACAAAAACCGGCACAGTAAACTGTACAATACCGCCGTCAAAATACATATATACATTTTCTCTCTGTTCCACCGGAATGGTAAGGATTCCATAGGTATAGGCACCCAGAAGCATAAATCCTGCCTGTCCCAGAGAGAACAGTCCTGTGAATCCGTTTAACAGATTCATGGAAACTGCAACCAACGCATAAATAGCGCCTTTTTTCAAAACTGTAAAAAGCATGGAGGTAGACGGAAGAATCTGCTCCAGCACATATAATACGATCAGTAAGGCAGCGATTAAGGCAACGCTTATGATCGTTTCTTTCTTCTTTGTCATAATATCTGCCTCCTTAAACCTTATCTGTAGATTTCTCACCGAAAAGTCCGGTTGGTTTGGCAATAAGGATGACGATCAGCAATGCAAAGGTAAATGCATCTGAGAAGGTCGTCCAGCCCATACCCTTAATAATATTCTCACAGATACCGATGATAAACGCTCCGATCACCGCACCGGGGATAGAACCGATACCTCCGAAAACAGCTGCTACAAAAGCTTTCAGGCCAGGCATAGCACCTACAGTAGGAGTAACACCTGTATAGTTTGTAAAAAACAGAAGGCTTCCCACTGCTGCCAGGAAAGAACCGATAATAAAGGTCATACTAATGACCGAATTGATCTTGATTCCCATAAGCTGTGAAGTCTCAAAATCCTTGGATGCTGCGCGCATGGCCATACCGATCTTTGTATATTTGATCAGGGCAACCAGGGCGATTACAAGAATAATCGTCAGAAAGGGTGTGATCACTGTTACACGTTTTGTGGTAGCACCAAATACTGTAATAGTATCACTGATCCATGGGATTGCCGGATACTGCTGTGCCAGACCTCCAGTTATGTACAAAGCAAGATTCTGCAGCAGATAGGAAACACCGATCGCTGAGATCATGATGGACATTCTGGGTGCAGACCGCAGAGGCTTGTAAGCCACACGTTCTACCAGAAAACCAATCACAACAGTTGCAACTAATACTAAAGGGATAGATATATACATGGGCATAACCGTGGATGCATATATCATAATCAGACCTGCGACCATAAAAATATCACCATGGGCGAAATTGATCAGTCGCAGAATACCATATACCATGGTATATCCTATGGCGATCAGTGCGTACTGTCCGCCTACTGAAATACCTGCCAGCAAATAGGGCAGATTTCTGCTGAACCATTCCATATAATTTCTCCTTATGCTTACGATTTATAATAATCAACCAAAACTGCTCCGGCTAAGAGATGCATCATCCCTAACACCGGAGCAGTCAGGTATCTTTCTCGGGAAATACCCTGCTACTTACTGATATTCATTTTAATATCACGACTGCAGTTTTATAAGTAAAAAGATTATTTAATTCCCTGTTCTCCTACAAATTCCCATGCACCGGTCTCTGTATTTGCCTGTTTTACATATGCTGTATCTCTTACTGCATCCCCGTTTTCCTTGTCAAATTCGATGTGTCCGCATACGCCGTCATACTTAACATCCCAGAGTGCTTCATTTACCTTTGCCGGATCTGTGGAGCCAGCTCCCTTCAGTGCCTCCAGAGCTGTAAAGTATGCATCGTAGCCCATGGCAGATACAGCAGCGATGGTATCATTTCCACCATTGTTGGCTTTGTTTGTGGAATCAGAATTTACAAATTCTTTCATACCTTCATCAAATTCTTTGTTACCACCCTCCTGGTAGAAGGTTGTTACATAAAGCTGAAGATCTTTGCCTTTAACAGCATTCAGGATAACATTGGAATCCCAGGTATCGCCTGCAAGAAGAGGAGCCTCCAGTCCCTGGGAAGCTGCCTGGTCAATGATCAGGGCTGCTGCCTCTGTGGAAACCGGTGCAAAGAATACATCTGCCCCTTCATTCTTAGCTGTTGTTACATAGGAAGCGAAATCGCTGTTTCCTTCCGGGAATGTATCAGATACAACTTCACCGCCTGCATCCTCAAATGCTTTTGTAAAGTAATGTCCAAGACCGGCAGAATAATCATCACCCTGTTTTGTCAGCACATAGGCTTTTTTTGCTTTAAATTTGTCACTTGCAAAGTTTGCAAGTACAGTACCCTGGAAAGGATCCAGGAAACAGATACGGAAATAATGGGTATTTCCCTGAGTTACCTGTGGATTGGTACATGTAACACCGATTGCAGGAACCCCGCCCTGTTTGAAAATATCAGATGCTGCGATGGCAACACTGGAACCGTAAGATCCAAGTACAACAGAAACTCCATCACTTACCAGCTTGGATGCAGCAGATGGTCCTTTATCATTGGAGGATTCATTATCAACAATATCCAGCTCTACATTATATTCCTTGCCATCAATCTCTACGGTAGGCTGTACACTGTTGGCATACTGGATACCCAGCGTCTCCTGTTTACCGCCTGCACCATTGTCGCCGGATGCCGGTTCATATACACCAATCTTTACTGTGTCAGCTGCAAATGCAGTTGCTGCTGTGGCTGCCACCATAGATACTGCTACTGCTGCGCTAAGTAATACGGCTAAAACTCTTTTCTTCATAATAATTTCCTCCTTTAAGATAATTTGGTTGTTTTTCCTCAGAGAACATCTGTCCTCATCTCTCAAACATTTTTTGAATTATACCATGCTTTATCACTTTACGCAAGTAAAATTCAAATTTTTTTAATGTTTAAAGCCCCGGATAACGGACTTTAAACAAAAAAGGTGCCGAAGATTTCTCTTCAGCACCTTTGCTTAAAATAAATTATAACACCCTGTAATCCATATTACAAGTATTAATTTCTTATTTCAATATATTTTCCAATTAATATCCATATCAAAAACTTATAATTATAATGTAATATTGCTATTTTACGTTCTGTTTCTGATATGATAGGATGTGTTCGGTTAAAAAAATAACAAAGCAACACTCCAACTTATCTGTTAAGAAGCGTTTCCTATTAATTGTCATCAGAAAGTTTCTTATACAGATATCTTCGACATCTTAAACTATACACATCAAAGACAAAGAAAGAGGTAAGAAAATGGAAGACAACAAATTATGTCTGGAAAAGCAGCCTTTAAACCAGGAAATGCTTGACAAAATCGATGCTTACTGGCGTGCAGCTAACTATCTGTCTGCCGGACAGCTCTATCTTCTTGACAATCCGCTTCTGAGAGAGCCATTAACTATGGATCAGATCAAGAAAAAAATTGTTGGTCACTGGGGAACTGTACCAGGACAGAACTTCATTTATGCACACTGCAACCGTGTCATCAAACGTTATGACCTTGATATGATCCTGCTTTCCGGTCCTGGACATGGCGGAAACTTCATGATCGCCAACACCTATCTGGAAGGTTCCTACAGCGAAGTTTATCCTAACATCAGCCAGGATGAGGAAGGTATGAAGAAAATGTTCAAACAGTTCTCCTTCCCATGCGGAGTTCCAAGCCACTGCGCACCGGAAACACCTGGTTCCATTAATGAAGGTGGCGAGCTTGGTTACTCCATCGCTCATGCTTTCGGAGCTGTATTTGACAACCCTGATCTGATTGCAACTACTGTTGTAGGCGATGGCGAAGCTGAGACTGGTCCTTTGGCGACATCCTGGCAGTCCAACAAATTCCTGAACCCGATTACTGACGGTGCTGTACTTCCTATTCTTCACTTAAATGGATATAAGATCAGCAATCCGACTATCTTCTCCCGTCTTTCCCACGAAGAGCTTGAATGCTTCTTCAAGGGCTGTGGATGGAAGCCATACTTCGTTGAAGGCGACGATCCAATGACAATGCACAAGAAGATGGCTGAGACAATGGACACAGTAATCGAAGAAATCAAAGCAATCCAGAAGAACGCCCGTGAGAACAATGATCCGGAACGTCCGGTATGGCCAATGATCGTCCTCCGTACTCCTAAAGGATGGACAGGTCCTAAGGTTGTTGACGGACTTCAGATTGAAGGTTCCTTCCGTGCTCATCAGGTTCCGATCACTATGGAAAAACCGGAACATCTTGAACTTCTGAAGGAGTGGCTGGAAAGCTATCGTCCTCAGGAGCTGTTTGATAAAAACGGACGCCTGATCCCTGAACTGGCTGAACTGGCTCCTAAGGGAAATGCACGTCTCGGTGCCAACCCACATGCAAATGGCGGACTTCTTCTGAAAGATCTTCGTCTTCCGGACTTCCGCGATTACGGTATTGAAGTACAGCCTGGCAAAACAAAAGCTCAGGATATGATCGAGCTTGGCGGATACATCCGCGACATCTTCAAACTGAATGAAGAAAACAAGAACTTCCGTATCTTTGGACCAGATGAAAGCATGTCCAACCGTCTGTACAAAGTATTTGAATATCAGAAACGTGACTGGAACGCAGAAATGCTTGATACTGATGACTGCCTTGCAAGAGACGGACGTATTATGGACAGTATGCTCAGTGAGCATATGTGTGAAGGATGGCTGGAAGGTTACCTGTTAACAGGTCGTCATGGCTTCTTCGCAAGCTATGAAGCTTTCATCCGTATTGTTGACTCCATGGCAGCCCAGCATGCAAAATGGCTGAAAGTTTGCAACCAGCTTTCCTGGAGACAGCCCATTGCATCCCTGAACTTCATCCTGACATCCAATGTATGGCAGCAGGATCACAACGGATTTACTCATCAGGATCCTGGATTCTTAGATCACATTGCAAATAAGAAAGCAGACGTGGTTCGTATGTACTTACCACCGGACGCTAACTGCTTACTCTCCTGCTTCGATCACTGCATCAAGAGTAAGAACTATGTAAACGCAATCGTAGCTTCCAAACATCCAAGCTGCCAGTGGCTGACCATGGAGCAGGCTGTTAAGCACTGCACACAGGGTATCGGTATCTGGGAGTGGGCAAGTAATGACTGTGGGGAAGAGCCAGACGTTGTTATGGCTTGCTGCGGTGATACACCTACACTTGAGATCATGGCTGCAGTTACTATCCTTCGTGATGAAATGCCGGAACTTAAGATTCGTGTTGTTAATGTTGTGGACCTGTTCAAACTGGAATCCGACCACAAACATCCACACGGTTTAAGTGACGCAGAATATGATGCAATCTTTACAAAAGATAAACCTGTCATCTTCGCATTCCACGGATATCCAACACTGATCCATGAGCTTACTTATGAACGTCACAACCGCAACATTTCTGTTCACGGATATCAGGAGGAAGGTACTATCACTACTCCATTCGATATGCGTGTACAGAACCAGATCGACCGTTTCAACCTTGTAAAGGATGCCATCATGCATCTTCCACAGCTTGGAAACAAAGGTTCCTTCTTAATTCAGAAGATGAACGACAAGCTTGTTGAGCACAAACAGTACATTGCTGAATATGGCCAGGATCTGGAAGAGGTCAGAAACTGGGAGTGGCATAAATAATCTCTTACAAGACAAAATGATAAATTCCTAATCTTACAGACAGCCGTCAGGAAATCCACATTTGGTCAATTCCTGACGGCTGTTTACTTTTACTATATTTTAAGTCTCTATTCTCCCATATTTGAGCCTGAGCACTTATTTTCTGTCTGTTAAAAACTTCTGAAATGCCTTGGATGCAATGCTCTGAGGATATTCCGTATCATGGATCAAAATAATACTTCTCTCCGGAAAGGTCTCATTTACATCAATCTCAAAAACCTTTTCAGATGCCAGATCTTCCCTGGCAAATTCTTCCGGAAGAAATCCGATTCCCATATTATAACGCACGGCAGGAAGGATCATATCTGTAGTTGCCAGCTCCACATCCGGCGAAAACTGCAAACCATTCTTTTCAAAATATGCATTCAGAAACTGTCTGGTGATTGCTTCAGAAGTCAGGCTGATCCATGGATAAGAAGATAATTCTTCCAGAGAGGTTTTTCTTCCCTTCAGCTCAGCGAAACGATTCCCGCCGATTAGGATTTCCTTATACTTCCTCACTACCTTCATCCTCAAAGGTTCTGACACCTGCAAAGAAGCCGATACAACAGCAAGATCTACTTTTCCTTCCTTCAGTGCATTTACCGAATCTGTCGTGCTGTTATTTAATATCTTAAAATGCACATTTGGATACTGTATATTGAAATCTCTCACTGCCTCAAACAGATAACAGTGAAGAGCAGTTTCTGTAGCACTGATATAAATAGTCCCATTCTCAAGGCTGATCAGGTTATTCAGATTGTCTTCCGCCTTAAAGAACTGTGCACATCCTGCAGCTACATACTGATAAAAAACCTTTCCCTCAGGGGTAAGTTTCATTCCGCTTTTACTTCTGGTAAACAATCTACAGCCAAGCATATTTTCCAGATTATGTATGGTTCTGGTCACTGCTGGCTGGCTTGTCTTTAATACAGCAGCCGCCTTAGTCAGATTTTCATATTTCGATACATAATAAAACACCTTATAATATTCAAAATTTGTGTTCATATCATTCTCCGTCCGTTATCCTCAGGTCCACATTTATCTCAATTTCTCTGCCAGCTCTTCTATTTCCTGTATAATATCCTCACGGTCTCTTACCGGTACTTTATCTGTGCGATTCACATAGACAGTTCCCAGACTGTCACAGCTCATCTGGCGGAGCAGCATTTCTGCTGTACTTTCCGCTTTTTCTCTCGGTCCAATGCTCCCTGCTGCCAGAAGGACTGCTCCTGTTTTCTTTTTGGGGACAGGTTCTTCCTTGCGGAGATACCTGGCACTGAAATATGTCTGAAGCCTGCTTAACACAGCAAGAAGCATTCCCGTCACCTCTTCAAAATATACAGGTGAAGCTATCACAATATGGTCGCACTCTTCAATAAAAGAAAGAATTTCCTGCCACTCATCCTGTACCGCACATCCTGCATGTTCAAAACACCACCTGCAGTCTATACATGGACTTATTCTGGCTCTGTATGCATCCACTACCTTAAATTCCCCGCCAAGTTTTTCCTGCAATGTCTTGATCATATACGCTGTCTCACCTTTTTTTCTGGGCGATCCGTTAAAAATTAATGTTTTCATTTCTGCCTTCCTTATCTTTCCATAAAAAGCAGCTCCATGCAAAGAACTATCCATCCATTTACATGAAGCTGTTTCATTTGTCTTTATATCAGAGCAGAAAAATCATTTCTTATTCTGCTCTCAGATACCGGTTCTTGTCCTGCCAGATGGCTTAAATTATTTTTTATTATTTTATTTATCTGGAAGCTTTATATTTCACATCCGACCATCTGCTGTATACCTTTTTCCCCTGGGCATTATAAGCATATGCACGGATTCTGTAATAATATTTTGTTCCTTTTTTCAGACCTGTATTTGTGTATCGTACCGTAGAACCGGATTTGATCACTGCAGCTCTCTTATAAGAACCGGTTGTCCCGATCCTGCGGTAGATTTCATATCCTTTTGCATTTCTGGATTTCTTCCAGGTAAGTGTAAGTCTTCTTGCATTTTTGTTGGAAATACTGCTGATCGTCGGTCTGGAAGGCTTTACTGTGGTGCTTTCCACATTATATTCTACATTTGTCATCTGCAGAATGGAGGAAGCTCCTGTTCCATAGGCCTTTCTTGTATCTGAATCATATTTGAAATAGATATCTCCGCCCTCAGTCTCATAAGTATAACCTTTTGAAACACTTCCTCTGGCAGGTGTGTTCAGGAAAAGCTCACCATTCTCTCCTGCTGAATCCGTGTCACTGTTTGTAATATCCGCAATATAATATCTGCCGTCCTGTTCCACGATATTCCACATATGGGCACCTGCACCGGTTCCGCCATCCATATCACCGGTTACTGTATAACAGGTAATATCGCTAAGGTCACACAGATACTGGAAAGCTTTGGAATATCCTTCACAAACTACATTGGTAGATTCATCCCAGTCAAATACCCAGATCAGCTGCCACGGATCTCCGTATTTATCTCCATAGGAATCAGAGATTGCCTCATCATTATAATCTGTCAGATAACAGATCATTTCTTTATATGCAGCCAGCTTCTCCGGCTCAGACATATTTTTAAATTCATTAACAATCATTTTTGCATTGGAAGCTGCTTTCTTTGCAGTCTTCACCATACGGGAATCTACCCGGTACTCCTTAGCTGCATATTCGCTGATCACAGGCATGGAAACTGTTATATCTGAAATCTCTGCGATTCTTTTTCCGCCCCTGACAGATACGGAATAACTATAATCCCACTGTGTCATTGCAGTCTTTTCATACCAGTATAACTCATAGGGACAGTCTGCCAGCAGACAGGTCGTGATCTTTTCTTTATTCAGGCTGTCAAACTTCCTGGATACTTCCTGTTCCAGCTTTGCACCTGTGGCAGAAGTCTGCCAGCGCAGTCCAAGATCTGAAGTAATTCCCAATTTGGTAGATCCGCCTCTGGCTGCTATGGATGTAACCTTTGTTTTCATTTCTTCATAAAGTGCCTGCTGTACTCCGGAAAGAACGGTTTCACCGATAGAGGTACCCGGTGCGGTAGATACCTGATCATAGAAAAAGCGACTGGCATATTCTCCGAACAATTTATCCCCATCCGGCTGATCCTCTATCTTTATGCTGATTTTCTCTGTCACATGGACAGTACCGTCAGGAAGCTCCTCCACACTGCGGTCTGTAACTGTAAAATTACTTTCCTCTGTTTCCATGTCTGAAAAGTCAAATTCCTGCTGTGCTTCTGCCCCAAAGACCTCTGTTTCTTCTTCCTGTTCTACAGACGGTGCCTGCTCCACATCTGAAAATTCTTCTACCTGTGCTGCCTCTGCGTCCTGCTGCTGTACAGCCTGCACCTCTCCATCTGAAAACTCTGCTGCTCCTACCGGTGCTGCCAGACTTCCCATTGCCAGCATCAGACTTAAGCTAAGACTTATAAAACTTTTTTTCCTATACATAACTACTTCCTCCTTTAATACAGCATACACAATTTTCACCCATTCAACAAGGAAAAAAGGACAATTTGACATTTTTTGTGACAAATTATGGGGTAACAGCACAGCCCAGTATCAGAAATTACTTTCTTTTCTGTTTGTCTGTTCTCTGCAGGCGTTTCCTATATTGGTCAGGCAGAGCACTGTGGTGATCAGGAAAAGTCCGGGGATCAGAATGATCCACCAGGATCCTGTCATTAATGCCTTATCTGACAGAGACAGCATACTTCCCCATGTGATAACCTCTATGGGAAGTCCAATACCCATAAAGCTCAAAGTCGCCTCAGAGATCATTGCAGTTCTTACATTCATAACTACCATAAACATAATGGATGAGAAAAAGTTCGGCACCAGATGCTTCCACAAAATACGGAAGAACCCGGCTCCCATACATCTTGCAGCGATGATATACTCACTGTTTCGTATCTGCCGTACCTCTGTGCGTACCACCTTCGCAATACTGGTCCAGCTGGTCACACCGATTACAAAGGACAGGCTCAGAATATTGGCATTTCCCATAATAGCCTGCAGCAAAATGATCAGAAGCAGAGTTGGTATACTTAAGAATATTTCTGTAAATCTCATGATCAGTTCATCCAGCCAGGCAGGTGCCACTCCACTGAAGGCACCGACTACTACTGCAATAAAAGTAGAAATAACAGTGGCTAATCCACCAATCAGAATTGAAATCCTTCCTCCATACCAGATCATGGAAAAAATATCCCTTCCCATAGTATCCGTTCCAAAAAGGAACTCCCTGTCAGGAGCTTTATTATAGTTTAACAGATCCATATAAGCAGGATCCTTTGTCATGATCAGTTCCGCGCACAGGCAGCCCAGTACGATAAAAATCAGGATTGCTGCTGAAACAACAGGTTTTCCCTGATACCACTTTTTCTTTGATTTGGGAATTACTGTTTCTGTCTTTCTGTTTCCTGCCAGTTCAAATAAATGATTGGTCATCCTTCTACTACCTCCGATTTCTCGGTTATTACTTCGTCCTTCATACGGGGATCTATCTGTTCATTAATCGTCTGACTGACAATATTGCAGAAAATAACCAGGATTCCTGACATCATACAAAGCAGCATCAGCAGATTGTAATCATGATATCTGGCGCTCTCATAGGACAGAGCTCCGATTCCGGGATAAGAGAATACACTTTCTACCACATAGGTTCCTCCAAGTACATGGGGGACTGCAATGGCCATAATACTCAGATAAGCAGGCATTACATTTCGGACACAATGTCTGAACATAAGCTTTTTCTTATCCAGGCCTTTTGACTTTGCCAAAAGTATATAATCTGCGCGAACCTCTTCAAGAATCTTATTTCGGATCATGTAAGCATAATACCATAAATGCTCCATGACCACGATGGTCAGAGGCATGATCAGATGCAGCACTCTGTCACCTATATCTCCTGCATTTCCTGTACTGTAAGCGCCACTGCTTGGCAGGATCTTAAGATTTACGGAAAAAACAAGGATCAGGACCAGAGCCATCCAAAACTCAGGAATACAGCTGGATATGGTTCCCAGCTTACACAGAATCCGGTCTGCCAGCCGGTTTTCGTACCAGGCACACAGAATTCCCAGGAGCAAGGCTCCGGCAAACATAATGATAAATCCGATTCCTCCAAGCACAAGTGTATTGCCAATACGTCCGCCGATCACTTCTACTACATCCTGTTTATATTTAAATGAAATTCCAAATTCTCCATGAAAGGCATTTTTTACCCACTTTACATACTGCACAGAAATTGGTTCGTTCAATCCCAGTTTTCCCATAGCCCATTCACGTTCTTCCGGACTCATCTTCTCTGTACGGTCACCATAGTAGGAAATCAGAGGATCTCCCGGTGCAAGACGGGCTACATAAAATACAGCTACAGACAATATAAATACTGAGATCAGGAATATCAGGCATTTTTTACCATAGTAGACTAACTTTTTTTGTCTCATGATATACTGCACCCCTTTCCTTCAGCCGGAAGCATTGCAAAATGTCCGGGTGACACTTCTGTCCACACGCTGTTTTCCATTCCTTCGCCATCATAGTACTGCAGAACTCTTTTTCTCTCCCTGATGGGGTCAGGAACAGGAATTGCAGACAACAATGTTTTTGTATAAGGATGCACCGGATGGGAATACAATTCTTCTGATGGCGCCAGTTCTACCAGTTTTCCATGATACATAACTCCCACACGGTCACAGAGATACTCAACCATAGCCAGGTCATGAGCTATAAACAGAAATGTAAATCCATGCTCCTCCTGCAGATGACGGAACAGATTGACGATCTGGGCCTGCATGGACACATCCAGGGAAGCTATCGGTTCATCGGCCACCAGAAATTCCGGTTCCATACACAGAGATCTGGCTATGGCCACTCGCTGCCTCTGTCCCCCTGATAATTCAGATGGATAACGATTCAGGAAACTGTTCTCAAGTCCTACATATTCCATCTGAAAAGCAGCTTCCTTCACAAAGCTTCCTCTCGGAGGTGTAATATGCTGGATTCTCATTGGTTCCGTAATAATATCTGACACCTTCATTTTCTGGTTCAGACTGGATGCGGAATCCTGAAAGATCATCTGGCGGCAGGTCTGCAGCATTTTTTTATGCTTTTTGAATTCCTTTTTGTCGCAGATATTTACATCTTTATACCAGATTTCTCCCTGAGCCGGCTGATATATATTCATCAGACATCTGGCAACTGTGGACTTTCCTGAACCGGATTCCCCTACCAGACCAAAGATCTCACCTTTATGGATCTGAAATGAGACATCATCTACAGCCTTTACCTTGATCTTTTTTGTCAGATGAAACTGCTGAGTCAGATGCCTGACATCTAATAAAACTTCTTTACTCATGCGCTGTTCCTCCCATAGGTGATTTGATCTGCGGTGCTCTTGGATCCAGCAGCCAGGTTGCCGCATAATGAGTATCTGTTATCTTAAACATAGGCGGCATTTCTTCATAATCAATATTCAGGGCATATTCGTTTCGACATGCAAAAGCATCACCTTTCGGCGGATCTATCAAAGTAGGAGGCATGCCGGGGATAGTGTACAGGCTTTCTTTTCCATTTGCAAATGCAGGCAGTGATCTCATCAGCCCCCATGTGTATGGATGTCTGGGATCATAATACACTTCCTCTGCTGTACCAATCTCTACGATCTTGCCTGCATACATGACTGCCACCCTGTCTGCCACACGTGCAACCACTCCCAGATCATGGGATACCAGTATGGTAGCTGTTCCCAGCTTCCTCTGTATTTCCCGGAGAAGATCCAGAATCTGTGCCTGTATAGTCACATCCAGTGCAGTAGTTGGTTCATCTGCAAATAAAATATCCGGATCTGCTGCCAGAGCGATGGCCATGACACATCTCTGACGCATTCCCCCGGAGAATTGCCATGGATACTGATGATATCGTTCCTTTGGATGGGAGATACCTACCAGTTCCATAAGTTCCAGAACTTTTTGATCTACCTGTTTTTTCGTATAATTCTTATTGTGGATCACCACTGCTTCCCCAATTTGTTTTCCAATTTTAATAGTTGGATTCAGGGAAGTCATAGGATCCTGAAAGATCATGGAAAAAACTCTTCCACGCAGTTTCTGCATCTCCCTTTCCCTGTAACAGGTAATATCCTGTCCGTTCACACAAATGCTGCCCTCTTTAATCTTTGCACTTGGCGGTAAAAGCTTCATAATACTTTTGCAAAGCACACTCTTTCCGCATCCGGACTCTCCAACTATAGCCAGCACCTCTCCCTTTTTTAATGAAAAAGACACATCTCTTACTGCCTGAACTTCTCCGGCAGGACCGTCTATGCTGACAGAAAGATTTTTAACTTCTAATAAATGTTCCATCTTTATTCCTTTTTCCGCTCGTGTGAAAAGGGGGCACTCCTCGTGCCCCCGTCACAACCTTTATCTTATTTATTCGATAGTCCAGTCTGCTACATTCCAGAAAATACCAACTCCGTGATGTCCCATAATTGTATCAGGATCAATTCCCTTAATATTGCTGTCAGCAACATAGTTGGCATCAATATAGCAGATCATTGCATAAGCCGGATCCTCTGCCAGAGCTTTCTGGAAATTAGCATAGGCTTCTGCACGTACTTTTGGATCAGCTGACTGTCTTGCTTCTTTCAGATACTTGTCAACGTCTGCATTAGAGTAGCCGGAGTAGTTTGCTCCCTTATCTGTTCCGAATACTTTGTATGTATGGTCGTCAGCGTCAAATGGGCTTCCCCATCCGATGAGGAATGCCATCTGTCCTGCCCAGTCTGTCTGTGCAGGGATCTCTACTGATACATCCATGCCGATCTCTTTCAGTTCCTGTGCTGCGATCTGAGCCATATCAATACGTACCTGATCTCCTGCACTTACGCTGATTACAAATCCAACTTTTTCGCCATCACGATAATAAAATCCGTCATCACCCATCTCGCATCCTGCAGCTTCCAGAATTTCTTTTGCTTTTTCAGGATTGTAATCATAATGCTCTACATCTTCATAATTATAGATGTTTCTCTGAAGAGGACCATAAGCCGGCATTCCCTGTCCAAGGATAACTGCGTCGATGATCGCCTGACGGTCAAGCCCATAGCATACTGCCGGGATCAGATCACGGTTTTTCTGCCAGTATTCATTTCCAAAGTTAAACATGATTCCACGATAGTCAGAAGTCTTCATATCGTAGCATGTATATGCCTCATCATCTGCAAAAGCAGCTGCGTCCTTTGGTGTTAATAATGCCAGATCAAGTTCTCCGGATTTTAACTGAAGTGCTTTCGCATTGTCATCCGGTACGATCTTGAATACAATTTTATCGATGGAAGGCTCACCCTTAAAATAATCTTCATTCTTAACCAGTATGATCGCCTGTCCCTCATCCCAGGATTCAATCTTGTATGGACCTGTTCCTACCGGATTACGGAAGAAATCAGAGGTCTGCATATCTTCGCCCTCAAGCAGATGCTTAGGAAGAACTGCCATTGTCATATAATCAAGGAATGCAACGTTTTTGTCCTCAAGCTTGAACGCAACCGTATGATCATCAATAACATTGATTTCCTCTACGTCCTCGTAGTTGGGTGCATTCTCAGAACCGTTTTCCGGATCCATGATTGCTTCGATAGTAAACTTAACATCCTCTGCTGTCACAGGTTCGCCATCCTGCCACTTGGCATCTTCTGCCATATGGAATGTATAGGTATTGGTTTCATCATCAAAATCCCAGCTCTCCGCCAATCCCGGAACTACCTGATTATCTCCGTCATGTGCAGTTAAACCGTTGAAGATCAGAATATTGATCTCTCCATGTTCATCCATAGCAGGATTGATCCTGGTATAATCTCCGCTTCCGTATACCAGTGTTGTTTCTTCCTCTGCCAGTACAGGCACTGTTGTTCCGGCACTGACCAGTGATACAGTCAGAAGCACTCCGGCCATTGTCAATAAACCCTTTTTCATTTCATGTTCCCTCGCTTTTTCTTTATTGGTAACTGGCTTTTATGATATCAGACAATTCTGACATCAGTAAGCCCTGCGGGGGGATATTGACATATTCCTTTTTAGACCTGAGGTATGCCATATATGGCATACCTGGAATAAGTCATCTCAATAACGTTTTATGATATTCTTTTCTTTTTTCTCCTGCGGACAAGCTTCCGGATCAGAATGATAATAACGACAATTATTACAATAAAGATCAAACAAATCAGCACTATGATTACTGAGAATTTATTGGGATGTTTCACCAGATCCAGGATGTTTTTACTGTCATCTACAACCTTACGGTTATGTGTGGCTGCATAATATTCCGGTACATTGGCAATTCCATCCCCGTCTGTATCTTCAAAGGACTGCATATATCTTGCAATGGCATCCCATGCCTTCAGCTCCCTGCCATTCTCCATGATTGCCTGGTCCTCCAGATTTTCAATAGGATTTCCATTCTTGTCCTTTGGTTCCAGAGACAGCAGGCCATATGACATTTTCATTACAGAGCCAAGCATTTGTCCGGTGTACAGGTCTGTCACAACATGATACAGTTTATCATCCTGGATTTCGATCCGTTCTCCGTCCTCTCTGGTCAGATAGCAGTCCGTCACCTTGTTCAGAATCATTCGATGAGGATTGTATGTAAAATTCAGTCCGCTGCAATATAATCTTGCAGTTGTCATAAAGTCTGAAACAGAAGCATCCACTTCTGCTACCAGCTTCAATTCTTTTCCTGTCAGATAGGCATTGATCAGAGGATATCCTGCTACTCCGTCTTTTCCGATTCCCAGAGAGAATGAATTGTAGACATCTTCTACTGTAATATTTCCCTTTGTATAGGTATCGCGGACAGTCCCGCTTGGAACCACTGCTACATCTACAGGATCTCCATCAAAATATTCTGAATGTTCCACAGCATATACATAGGCATCAGACATAATATCGCCAAGATTCAGTTCTTCATGCTTTGTGCCCATTTCTTCCAGGCTGTTAAATTCAACGTCATTCTCAGCCAGGACTTCATCCCTGGTGTAACCAAAATCTTCCAGGTAATTGGTGTCTACGGTATCCATTAATTCATCAATCCGTTTCTGTGTTGCCTGATCCGGCCTGATCTCTTCGGACACAGGAATCAGCTCGTAGGAGGTCATCTTCCAGCGTCCGTCCTGCTTCTGTGTCATGGAAAGCGATCCCAGATTTCTCCCATACTCACCGCAGGATACAATATAGGTATTCCCATGTTTGATGGCTTCCTTCAGCTCTGTGTGGGAATGTCCACTGATGATCAGATCCAGCTCAGGAACCTTTTTTGCAAGGATTTCGTCCTCAGACTTATCCTCATCCTCCCAGGTTCCGCCATGAGACACACATGCGATCATATCTACTTTTTCATTTTTCTTAATCTCTGCTACTGTCTGCCTTACTGACTCTGTCGGATCCTTAAACAGCAGTTCACAGGTAGGGGCACATTCCAGGGCATCTTTTCCAAAGACACCAACTACTGCAATCTTCGTATCCCCCTTTTGAACCACCACATAATCCTTTACACCGTAGGCTTCAAATGCTTCTTTGATCTGCTTCTGGCCATCACTTAAGCCCTCTTTCTCCATAGCGTCCCAATCCACATTACACACTACAAGCTCCGGCAGTGTCTCACCGGAATTTACAGCTGCCTTCAGCATATTTGCCAGCCCCTTTGACCGGTAGTCGAATTCATGATTTCCAAAGGTAGTTACATCATACCCCAAATACCCCAGCATCCGAAGCTCCGCTGCCTCTGTATCATATACAGTCTGGATCAGTGTACCCATGGAAAAATCTCCTCCATCCAGCACCAGAGTATCCGGATTTTCTTTTCGCTTTTCATCCATCAGGGTTTTCAGTCTGGCAAATCCGCCAACTTCTTTTTGCTGGCCTTCTACAATAGTTGAAAAGCTATCCAGATGGGAATGGGTATCATGGGTAAACAAAACGTCTACCTTTTTGGTTTTGGCTGCTGCCACAGGAATATCCAACACAAGCAGAAGCAATGTTACAATGGTAAGTATCACTGACAGAATCCGTTTCCGTTTTTTCATAAACATCTCCTTTTCCTCCAAGAAATTTTTTATCTTTACTTTTCTTTATCTTATTTATTTTCCTTTATACTCTGCTCTGAGCAAGGCGATTTCATGAGTCCATCCTTCATCATCATTGGGTGTTTCCAGAATAAAGGGAATTCCTTTTGTGGCAGGGTGATTGATCACGCGAACAAGTGCTTCCAGTCCTATTTGACCCTCTCCGATTCTGGCATGACGGTCCTTATGGCTGCCAAGTGGATTCATGCTGTCATTCAGGTGGATAGCCTTTAGTCTGTCCAGACCTATGACCCGGTCAAATTCTGCAAATACACTGTCAGGATCATTTACAATATCATATCCACCATCCCAGACATGACAGGTATCCAGACAAACCCCTAATTTATCTTTTAATTCCACCTGGTCAATGATCTGACGGAGTTCTTCAAAATTTCTTCCTACTTCCGTCCCCTTTCCTGCCATAGTTTCCAGAAGTACAATTGTACTCTGGTCTTTTGTCAGCACTTCATTAAGAATTTCTGCAATTTTACGGATTCCTACTTCTGCGCCCTGTCCTACGTGGCTGCCCGGATGAAAATTGTAATAATTTCCCGGTGTCATTTCCAGACGTTTCAGATCATCTGTCATGATTTCTCTGGCGAAATCTCTGAGGTTTTCTTTGGCAGCACAACAGTTCATAGTGTAGGGTGCATGAGCTACCAGCTTTCCAAAATGATTGTCCTTTACCAGCTGCAGAAATGCCTGCACATCCTGGGGATCTATTTCTTTGGCTTTTCCTCCTCTTGGATTTCTGGTAAAAAATGCAAATGTGTTACCGCCATTTGCCAGCATCTGCTTTCCCATTGCAACATATCCCCGGGATGAACTTGTGTGATTTCCTATATACAGCATCTTTTTGCTCCTCTTCTGTAGTATTTTTTATCATATCAATTATTTTTATTATAACACAGAATCCGGCAAATGCGATGCAATTCCTGAATTATCGTTACTGTTCACTTCGTTCACAGTAACGTAGTGGTGTGTGAACAGTAACGAATTATCAGTCTATTCTTTTCGTCAAATTAAATGTATAATAGACAGGAAAGGAGAACTAAGTATGGGAAAATTAATCGAAGGACTCTGGGATTGTCCGTTTTGTGACAATAAGAGAATCAAAGCCGGGCAGAAAACCTGTCCACTTTGCGGACATCCACAGGATGAAAACACAAAATTCTACATGCCGGACGCAATTGAATATGTTTCAGAGGAGAAGGCTGCCAAAATCAGCCGAAATCCAGACTGGCAGTGCAGTTTTTGCGGCAGCCTTAACAGTGACGATCTGAACATCTGCAAAAACTGCGGAGCCACAAAAGAAGACTCTGAGAGAAACTATTTCGAAATACGGCAGCAGGAAGAAGAAAAGAAACGCAAAAAAGAAGAGAAAAAAGAAACGCACCAGAAAAATACTGCAAAAAGTGCACCAAAGAAAAAAGAAAAAAAGAAGAAATCACTGATGAAAAGAGCTCTTCTCTTTCTGGGAATCTTTGCTGTCATCATTTTCGGAATGATGTCCTGTCTGGCACCGAAAGTAAAAAATGTAACCATTGATGACTTTGACTGGGAACGAACCATCGACATCGAAGAAATCGTTACACACAGCGAAAGTGATTGGCAGCTGCCAGATGACGCACGGCTACAATACACGAAAAATGAGATTAAGTCATACGAACAAGTCATAGACCACTATGAGAAAGTTACGGAAACCAAAACACGCCGCGTTATCGACCATTATGAAGATGAAGTCTCCCATGTTGACCTAGGAAACGGGTATTTTGAGGAGAAAACCAAGAGTGTTCCTGTATACAAAGATGAAACCTATACAGAAACCACGGATAAACCAGTGTATCGACAAGAACCGGTGTATGCTACAAAATATTACTACGAAATAGACCGGTGGACTGTGGTAGACACTGCGAAAAATTCCGGAAGGGACCAGAATCCAGCCTGGCCAGAACCAAAGCTGAAAGACAACCAGAGAACAGGAACAAAGGATGAGCACTATTTCGTGACTGCTACCTATGAGAAAAAGGAAGGCAAAACCGAAACAGAACGCTATGAGATGGATTTCTCTGAATGGAAAAAGCTGAAAAAAGGCGAAAAAACAGACTTAAAGATTGATGCTGCCGGATTCGCAGAAATTAATAAAGAATAAGACCAAAAAGGAGTATTCAATGCAAAAGATGACAGAAAAAATTGTACCTTTACCAGTGGCTCTAAATTCGGCAGAACCTATATTCTTTTACCTGCTGAAGGAAAAGTTGTAAATCCATTTTATTTGCACAATTAGGAATCCCCTCTGCAGGAATTGCATTAGTGATCAGTATCGAGTTACTTATGGATGCATTTTCAACAGCCTGCAATCTTGCATTTCTGCAAACAGAACTTGTACTTTCTGCAAAAAAATTGAATTTGCTGGATGAAGCAAAACTGCGGAAATAGTATGAAAAAAGCCGGTCAAAAGACTGGCTTTTTTCATTTCTCTTATAATTACAATTTTTATTTTTTTCTCTTGTACATTTCTCCGATTACATAGCACAGCGCTGCAACAATCATACCATTGATGGATGCAATTCCCCATGTCACTACGTTTGCCACGATCGCACCAAGAATAACTCCGGCAACTGCAAACCAGTTGACTGTTACGATCTCAAAGGTATCTGTATCGTAAGCTTTTTTATTCATAAAATAAGAGAGGACCAGGATGATACCAACCGGCGGCAGTGTACAGTTCAGGATATTCAGCCATCCGCAGAAGTTGTAGTACAGCCATACAGAAAGCAGTGTTCCGATAATACCGGAGATCAGAACCATGGGTTTCTTTCTCTTATTGAAAATGTTTGCAAGACCAAGTCCTGCTGTATACAGAGCATTGTCATTGGTTGTCCAGATATTTAATCCCAGAACCAGGATTGCAAGATAGAACAGATTCAGACGAATCATAACTTCAAAAATATCATTTCCACCAACAAAAATATAAGAGATTGCTCCAAAGAAGAACATCAGGGAGTTTCCGATAAAGAAGGCAACTACTGTTGCGATCGTTCCCTGTTTACCATTTTTTGCAAATCGTGTAAAGTTCGGTGTTGCAGTTCCTCCTGATACAAAAGAACCAATTGCAAGTCCTGCACCGCCGATAACACTCAGAGAGCCACTGGATACAGCAAACTGATCAATGATCGTGCCATCCCCCTGTCTTACTGCCATGACCATTGCCACTGTTCCAAGAACTGCAACAAGCGGTACGGCAATATAACTGATGATTGTAAGAGACTTGATTCCAAAATATGCAGATGCAGTCATACATGCTCCTGCGATCAGAATCAATACCCATTCAACTGCTGTGCTTCCGCCAAAAAGTTCGCGTGCAACAGGAATCGCAAACATCGCAATACCTACACCAAACCATCCAATCTGTGTAAAGCTTGTCAGTGCTGAAGAAATATAAGAACCTTTTTCTCCAAACGCTCTCTTGGAAAGCAGGTCAAGGCTTAAACCTGTCTCTGCGCCTACATAACCAAGCAGACCTGTATAAACACCAAGGATCGCTCCACCCAGAAGAAGGGCTTTGATAAATCCCCAGAAGTCCAGTCCTGCTGCCATTTCCTGTCCTACCCACATACTCGCAGAAAAGAAAGTAAATCCAAGCATGATCATAAACATTGTCAGAAATCTGCGTCTGCTCCATTTCGGAACTGCGCACTCTGCAAAGTCAATGTCTATACTTCCCTGCTCTGCGCTATTTGCTGTTGTCATTTTTTCACTCATCTGTTCTCCCCGTTTTTCCTTAATCTAAAATATATTTTCGCAGTGCGTCCGTAAATTCTCCGATACGCTGCTCTGCAAGCTCTTTTAATGTAATATCTTTCATACTTTCAATATATCCAAGTTCCTGACGATACAGCCATTTTGCATCTGCCGGGCGGATATCCTGATAGTGGTTTGCCTTAACCCAGTCTTCATAGCTGATCGGAGTCGGATAACCCAGTTTTTCATCCAGAAGTTCCTTAAAATCGATCTTATCCGCTCTTTCACTGATCCCTTTCCAGAATTCCAGAACTTCTTCTACATGCTCATGAATCTCGTAACGTCTCGCACCACCATCATAAATAATACATTTTTCAAAAAGAGGGCTGCACATGGAAAGCGTCTCTCTTCTGAACTCAGGCGCAACAATACCACCTTTCCAGTAGAAATCCACGTCCGGAAGGTTAATTCCGGAAACACCCTTATCCTGATATGTACTGAAGATTCCTTCATAATAAACGGTGATAAAGCCTTCAAACTCCGGCCAGAACTGGCGGATTTCTGCAGTAAGCTTCTCAAGAATATCAATTCCTTTTGTTCCGCCGATAGTAAAGATAATAATATTGCGAAGTCTTGCGCCGTGATCTCTGTAGAAATCAGTTACATAACGAAGACAGTGGATCAGTGTCTCTCCGCTTGCAATGATGTCACCGATCATCAGTGTACTGTCCGGTACCATGGTAAGCTTGCTGTATTTGATTTCAAGGCCTGCGATCTCCTCTTCTTCAAAGACACGCTCACTTGAAAGAAAGCTGATATCATGAACACGGATATGTTCTCTATAACAAGCCTCTTCGAGAGGATAATTCAGCGCACCTCTCAGGATAGAAAGAATATTTGCTGTTGTAACCTTCTTCTGCTCCTTCAGATAATAAAGCATCTGAGAAGTGGAAGAAACAAGACAGTTATAAACCTCATATCCTACTATTTCCGGTGTATTCAAAAGTTTTCTTGATTCTGCCTCAGAAATAACATAATACTCATTTTCATAATCTCCACCTTCGAGACGATAGCATGCAACACCCTGCTCATCGAACTCCGGCATCAAAACTACATTATCCCAGTTTTTCATCTGTGCTTTTCCCTTTCCTCTACATTTTATGTTCATAAATCTTAGTTACTGCTCCATTCACAATAACGCATCTACAAAAGAGTATGATGAACTGCTCAGAATGTCAAGTAGAAAAAACATTTCCAGACATTTTATTCCACACAAAAAAGATCTCTCTGCCATCACTGGCATTGAGATCTTTTTCTTTTCCATTCTTCTGACCGGTTTCGGTTTATCCAAAAAGCTTCGGTTCATTCTCAATCAAATCTTCTGCCAATTGTTTCTTATCTACCATTGTTTGATCCATGATATACAATCATACATTAACCTCTTTTTCCCTCACATAATCAGTAATATCCTCTACCAAATATTTCTTTCCCTGTGTATGAAGAACATCGTAGCATTTAATAATATAATTATCCAAAATCCCAGTTGAGTTTAATATTTTATACACTTTGGCTGGGGACATTTTCCATTTATCTGCAAGACTATATATCATGAAAATTGAAAAACTCAATTCTTTTTTCTCACACATAATCACTACCAACCTTTCTGTTATATTCTTACTTAGATTATAACAATTATTTTATTTTCATACACTATATTTTTTTATTATTATCAAAAAGTAGGCATCCAATATTGCAACACCGCCGTTCCCCCAGTTAGGAATACACAGATACTTTCCATATGCATGTTTTCCTACAATGCATTTAGTAAAAATCACTTCACAACTACTGTTGCTACTTTACTCCAATTAGACGTTTTTCCGTTTACATCACTTACACATATTCTGACATAATATTTCTTTCCTGACTTCAAATTTTCTTTTGTGCAAGTAGTTTTATTTGGATCATATATCATTTCCGATATCATATCTGAAAAGTCAGCCTTTGTACTGAATTCAATCCTGTATAAATCTGCATTTTTATTATACTTCCATGTAACTTGAATCGTTCCCTTTTTATTACTTACACATTTCCAATTCTGCACAGGACTTGGAAGGATTTCGAAAGTTGTGAAACCAGAACAGTTCTTATAGCTTCCCTTTCCGGTAACCAGAACCGTAGCTGTTCCAACTTCTTTATTATTGAAATACTTTACCGTATAATTTTTACTGGATACTTTTTTCCCTTTATAAGTTACCGTAATTCCTGGTTTAACCATTTTACCAGTATAATTCATCGTTTTGGACTTCAAACTTAAAGAAAAACGTCCTGCTGCCGGTTTACAGTTTATAAAATCAAAACCATTTCCTTTTGCATATTTTTCGACATTTGTACCAACATTTCCATAGATTTTAAATCCATTAATTTTGTTTATAGTTCCATTGTCTTCATATTTATATCCAAACGCGTTTTTTCCTATGGAAATGCTTCCGTATAAATCCTGTAATTTAATTGAAGTAGCAGCACAATTTATAAACGCTCTTTCCTGAATATCTGAAAGCCTGTAAGATAACGTAATATTTTTCAAATTGATACATCCCATGAACGCTTCTCTTCCTATAATTCTTGCAATTGGAAATCTGTGCCTCCAATGAAAGATTCCCTTTTCAAAGAAGCAAAAATATTGTATCATAATAATAATTCAGTCTTTTTTGCC
Organism: Blautia sp. HCP3S3_C12; assembly: GCF_052064155.1. NCBI lineage: Bacteria > Bacillati > Bacillota > Clostridia > Lachnospirales > Lachnospiraceae > Blautia > Blautia sp. HCP3S3_C12. The sequence continues at coordinate 57,965 of NZ_JBQHWC010000021.1, forward strand.
CGATGTATCTGTCATGTACAGAGAACAGTAACTTATGATAAAAATTCTATTGAGAGGATAATTTATGTTCCAAACGATCATTGACGCAATCAACACATTTCTTTACAGCAAATTGCTGATTGTGATATTAATTGGTTCCGGCATCTATTTTACTATTCGGACCAGATTTCCGCAGGTACGTTTATTTCGGAAAGCCTGTAATGCTGTAATGGAGAAGCCGGACGGAAAAGAAAGTGTGTCATCCTTTCAGGCACTGATGGTCTCTACAGCATCTCGTGTAGGGACAGGCAACATTGTGGGAGTATCTTCTGCTATCTGCATCGGTGGTGTAGGCTCCGTATTCTGGATGTGGATCATTGCCATTCTTGGCAGTGCATCAGCTTTGGCAGAAAGCACACTGGCACAGATATATAAGAAAAAAGGGAAAGATGGCAGGTGTTATGGTGGTCCGGCTTATTATATAGAAGCAGCACTGCACAGCAGAGGATTGGCAGTGGTTTTCTGTATAGCCATGATCCTGACTTATGCATTTGGATTTAATATGCTGGCTTCTTACAATCTTCAGTCTACCTTTGCCGGCCAGCCATTTTACAATGCAGATATCACGCCTTGGATCATTGGCGGAATTCTGGCACTGGTAATGGGATGGTGTCTGTGTTTATTGACACGTTATTATTGTGTACTGCAACTGCCATGATGTGTCTGGTATCTGGTGTGATACCTGCGAAAGAACTTCAGGGTGCACCATGGGTGCAGGCAGCACTTCACAAGACACTGGGGTCTTTTGGCCCATATTTTATTATGATCGCCATGGTATTATTTGCTTTTACCACATTATTGGGAAATTGTTTCTACTGTGACAATCTGCTGACTTATATTCATAAAAAACAACCGGACAGGAAATTCATGACAGGATTTCGCATTGCATCAGCACTGGCAGTATTTTGGGGTGCAGGTATGGAAATGACATTACTATGGCATATCTCCGATGTATTGATGGGGGTAATGGCGTTGATCAACATTCCGGTAATCCTGATACTGTCCAATACTGTAGTGAAGGCATTAAAGGATTACGAAATACAGATTCAGCAGAAAAAGAATCCTGTATTTTTCAGTAAGAATATTGACCTGAAGCAAAAAACAGATTACTGGAATGAAAAAACTAACCAATAGTTAATAGAAATTTTCTCTCTCCTATTATATGGTAACTATAGAATAAACTTGGGCAAAGCATTACGTGTACCAAAAGTCATAATATTTGCCTGAAACTATTATAGCCTATCGTGTAAGGAGGAGATTTTATGAGTATGAAGGAACGCTTTATAAAAAAACGCAGAAGCTATCTGGTATTTTTCTTTCTGACAGCATTTGCCGTACTTTCATTTTTTCCAAGGCTGACACTGGCTGCTTCCAAGCCAACTGCCAAGCAGCTTAAAGTAAGCTGCAGCGGATTCCAATATGACAATGATACCGCAAAGTTATATCTGAAGCTGAAACTGAAAAATACTTCCAGTTACACAATTACAAAAGTGAGGATGGAATATGAAATCCCAATCATGGAGGATGGAACCATAACCCAGACCTTCAGTGTGACAATCAATCCCGGAAAAACAGTAAACAAGACTGTTTATGTTGGAAAAATGGCTCAGCAACCGTATAAATCACCTAAGGTAAAGTGCTTGTCGTTCTGGTACCGGTCTGCTACCCCTAAGCTAAGCCAGCTCAAGGTCAGCTACAAGGGATATGATTATAATCCCAACACCGGAGAGCTGTATATAACTGCCCGTATGCAAAACACTTCAAGTTATACCATTACAAAGGTAACAATGTATTTTGAGATACCGCTGGATGAAACTGCAACGCCCACCCAAACCTACAATGTAAACATTCCAGCCGGAAAGACCAAAAATTACAGATTCAAAATCGGAAGGATGGCGGATGCCCCAGATGGAAAAACGAAAGTGCAATGTAAGAAATTCTGGTATAAGAAGTAGCATCCCACTGCTGCAGTAAGATACGGTCACTTTATTTATGCACAAAGGGACTCTTGTTTCAGGAGTCCTTTTTTATTGGCATTTGGAATGATCCTTTCCATGTTTGCAGTCCGGCATATAGCCGTACCTCAATGTCATGGTGCAGAGAAAACATCTTCCACGGATATAACACAAAATCATTTACAAAAGTATAGCAAAACATCCTCCGCGGAGGGTATTCTCAATCAGCAAAAACTTCTGACTGTTTACTGAAAAGTATGATATAATAAAATTACAAAATATCTTTCAAAAAGTCCTATTTTTCATTTTAAAAATATATATTTTAAGAAAGTACAGGCCCGCTTATGAAAAGAATTTCTTTTATCACAACATTATTTCTTTTAGTAATGATTCTACTCAACGGAAAACCTATAGACTGCCAGGCAAAAGATATTTCCTGGACCGTTACACAGTATGGTAGCGACAATGATTCTGCCCAATCTATGTTTTATACCATTAAAGGCAGCAACGGCAGATTATTTATCGTAGACGGAGGCTGGGCAGCAAATGAAGGACGCGTCAGAAACGTAATCAAAAAAAATGGCAACAAAGTTGACGGATGGATCATCACCCATCCTCATCCGGATCATGTTGGAGCATTTAACAAAATAAAATCAAACCCACAAGGGATCAAAATCGGATATGTTCTGGCCCCAAAGATCAATGCAGAACGATATAATACATACAAATACTATTGGGATGAATATCCCGTTTTCACTAAATTCATGAGCTTGGTATCTAACTATCCCAAACTCAAATGGATCAAGCCAGGAAAGGCCATGAAATTATATGGACTTAACATGAAATTTTTCAACAGCTACAGTAATGATATCAATGATACCACAAAAGACATTTGCAATGGCTCCTCCCTGGTATTCAAGATATATGGCAAAAAGACAAGTATGCTTTTTACTGGAGATATAATTTCCCCAATCGGAAAAAGGTTAATAAAAGAATACGGATCAGAATTAAAAGCAACTTACCTGCAGGCTCCCCATCACGGAAACAATAAAGGGCGGAAATCTTTCTTTACATATATCCATCCAAAAGTTACCTTTATTGATGCACAGGCTTCATTACGAAACAGCAATGCTGCTATCCAGGAAAATATAAATATTTTAAAAGGTCTGGGCAGCAAATTATATTCTTTTGATCACAGAAAGAGTGTGATCATACACTGAGAGACTGCTTTCCAAAGCTTGAACTACCCCATCCGACGTCAATCGGGTGGGGTTTTCTGCGTTTAAATAGATAAAAGGCTGTCGCACATAAATTTCATGGTCGAGATAAAATTTCTCAACAATCAAAAAAACTTCTTTTCGTTATAAATTATGGTATACTATGTTAGTCAAGTATAACAGCGATGTATAATAAGAAATGAAAGGAACAATTATGCCATTAAACTTAGCAGATTTTAATAAGAAATACCGGATAAGCAAAGTCTGCGGGCAGGAAAAGCAGCGCCATTACCTGGAATCCCTGGGATTTATATGTGGAAGTGAAGTCGAACTCCTTTCTGAAATCCATGGCTATTACATGCGAATATACTCAGGATATTGCCATGATCCGTTTCTTTCATGATAAAAACATACGGATATCTATGGATGATTTTGGTTCAGGCTATTCCTCTCTGAATACTTTAAAAGATATTCTTTTTGATGAAGTAAAAATAGACAAACGCTTTCTCTCGGACGATCTGTCTGAAAACGGAAAGATTGTCCTTCAGGAAATTTTTCACCTGTTAAAAAGGACTAAGAAATTTATTGTCTGCGAAGGTGTGGAAACAAAAGAAATGGTAGATTTCCTTGTAGAAGAGGGTTGTGATGAGCTCCAGGGATATTACTACTATAAGCCTATGAGTCAGGAATCATTTGAACAATTGTTGCAGAAAACATTCTGATCAAACCAGGCACTCAGCTGCAAGTACATTATACTTTTCCATTCTATATTTTGTAAAAACTATTGACGTTCTTACCTTCCGGCGCTATCATAAAATCATGATATCTGTCTCTTGTCTGCAAGATACAGCAAAAAAATACTTTCAGGGGGAAATTCCAATGAAAAAATTCATGGAAGAATTCAAAACATTTGCCCTGCGCGGCAATGTCATGGACATGGCAATCGGTGTTATTATCGGAGGTGCTTTTTCCGGAATCGTAACCTCTTTGACCGACAACTTCATCAATCCGGTTCTCAACGTACTTACTGGCGGAGCTACATATTCACTCCAGGATGTATCCGGATTCGCATCCTCTTTCATTTCTTCAGTAGTTAACTTCATCATTATGGCATTCATCCTGTTCTGCCTGCTGAAGGCAGTGAACAAAGTAACATCCTTCGGTGCCAAAAAAGAAGAACCAGCCGCTCCGACTACTAAGAAATGTCCTTTCTGCATGAGCGAAATCGACATCAAAGCTACACGCTGTCCACACTGCACTTCCCAGTTACCGGAAGAAACAGATAGTATTGATCCAGATGAATGAATATAATAAAGTCTCATATACAAAAATGCATTTCTCACTAAACGATTAAGATGAGAAATGCATTTTGTATTTTAAAGGTTTATTTATGGTATGCGTTATTTACGAAGATTGCTATAGTTTTGTTTAGTCCTGTTTTACATTGAAGGCTTTCATTCCCGGATATACTGCGCTTGCACCGAGTTCTTCTTCGATGCGGAGAAGCTGATTGTATTTTGCAACACGTTCAGATCTGCTTGGGGCGCCGGTCTTAATCTGGCAGGTATTCAGTGCTACTGTAAAATCTGCAATTGTTGTATCTGCTGTCTCGCCGGAACGATGAGAAGAAATTGCGGTGTAGCCTGCTTTGTGAGCCATCTTGATTGCTTCCAGTGTTTCGGATACGGAACCGATCTGGTTTAATTTGATCAGGATCGCATTACCTGCACCAAGGCTGATACCTTTTGCAAGACTTTCTGTATTTGTAACAAACAGGTCGTCACCGACAAGCTGTATTTTGTCACCAAGTCTGTCTGTAAGTTTCTGCCATCCTTCCCAGTCTTCTTCATCCAGACCATCTTCGATGGAGATGATTGGATATTTCTCACATAATTTAGCCCAGTGTTCGATGAGTTCTTCAGATGTATATTCTGTGCCGGCTTTTGGAAGTTTGTAGTATCCTTTTCCCTTTTCACTCTTCCATTCGGAGGAAGCAGCATCCATGGCAATTCGGAAGTCTTTGCCTGGTTCATATCCGGCTTTCTTCACTGCCTCGAGGATTGTCTCGATTGCTTCTTCATCGGATTTCAGTGCAGGTGCGAAACCACCTTCGTCACCTACTAATGTGGCAAGTCCGCGCTCTTTCAAAATAGAAGCAAGTGCGTGGAATACTTCTGCACACCATCTTAAGCATTCCTTGAAGGAAGGTGCCCCAACTGGCATAATCATGAATTCCTGCACATCCAGACCGGATGATAATGCATGGCATCCGCCGTTTACGATGTTCATCATTGGTACAGGGAGACGGTTTCCAGATACTCCGCCAAGGAAACGATACAGCGGAATTTCAAGAGAAGCTGCCGCTGCTCTGCAGCATGCGATAGATACTGCAAGGATTGCATTTGCTCCAAGTTTGGATTTGTCTTTTGTTCCGTCTGCTGCAATCATAGCTGCATCTACTGCATAGATATCGCCTGCATCAAGACCTTCGATTGCTTCGTTGATTGTTGTGTTGATGTTCTCTACTGCTTTCTGTACGCCTTTTCCAAGATAGCGAGCTTTATCTCCATCTCTCAGTTCCAGAGCTTCGAATTCTCCTGTGGAAGCACCGCTTGGAGCTGTTCCTCTTGCAACAGTGCCGTCCATCAGATATACTTCTGCTTCCACTGTTGGGTTTCCTCTGGAATCCAGAATTTCTCTTCCAATTACTTTCTCAATTTCTAAGTACATGATAAATCCCCTTTCTGGTTTTGTATTTGGACTCCTGGTACACCGCAACTGGGATGTACCGGGGGGATCATATCTGAGGTACGGCCTTCAGCATAGCCGTGAGTTCAGCAAGCACAGATGCGATCCATTGTTCCGAAGGTTTCAGCAGGTCTTCAGATGGAGTTCAAATGATTGATTCACGCTAGAGTTTATGATACCTAACTCTGATAGTTGGTGTATTCTAACTCTTGTTGAAATGCAAGAGGGTAATTGGGGAGATATTGAGAAAGTATTTCAGAAAACACATGTATATTTATGGTTTATTGTGAACTTCCAGTTTTTTTCCGCCTAAATCGAGTGTCGCTATATCTGCAACTCAAAATAATTCTATTTTTCTGTCTTTTCTCCATCTGATCCTGTAGGTACCTCATAGTCGAGTAGACACACCAATTACTTGGTGTGCCCCTCACAGATCCGGACGTGCGGCTTTTCCGCATCCGGCTCTTTACGGAACTAATTATTCTACAGCTATCCATATATGCTCACGTATATTCTCGGTTTCGCTAGGGGATATGCATTTGTAAGCATGTCCAAAAATCCACTCCATTGGTAACTTCTTCTCTGACTTCTTCTGTTTAACCAGAAGAACAGACTCTTCGTCACCCTGTATCGGAAGGATGTTATTGACCTCGAATTATCTGTGATTCCATAGTAATGATAATATCCAACAAGAATCTGATTAAGTTTCTTCACTATCACTTTCACGGGTAATGTTCTCATTTCTCCTATCAGCTTGTGAACTTCCTTGCATTTATGGCTGAACTTCTTCCTGCTGGTTTTCCTCTTTACTCTGAACTTACCGTTTTTGCCATGTGAACAGTAGTGTGTAAATCCCAGAAAATCGAATGTTTCAGGTTTGGGTTCTCCTCGTTTGGTTCTGTTTGCTTCCGCAAATCTTCCAAATTCTATCAACCTTGTTTTCTTCTCTTCCAGGCTCAGTCCAAAGTGTTTCATCCTTTTCTTTAATAATTCGTAGACAAGTTCAGCATCTGATTTATATTGAAAACTCATAACAAAGTAGGTAGACCCAAGGAACCTCCCCTTGAGTCCCCATCAGAACCGTACGTGAGCCTCTCAACTCATACGGCTCCTTCTCCAACAGATGGT
>NZ_JBQHWC010000022.1:0-60361 GCF_052064155.1 Blautia sp. HCP3S3_C12
ATACTCCTTTTCGATAAGAATTGTCATATCTGAATTCTTACCAAAAAGGAGTTATTTTTTACCAAAAACACAAACTATTTTACACTACCGATGCATCCACATGAAAACATTTTCCCGTATCCTCCGCGAGACAGATTACCGATTAAACAAAACATTTTATCTTGCCAGCCAGACAGCTTATATAATAGGACAATTAGAAGAAATGAGTGAAGAACAGGTTGACGGTCAACGACATAGAAGCATTTGACCGATATAAGCCCCTTTTGTTTCAAAACAGGAACACTATAAGGGGCATTTCTTTTTGGAAGCTCACACTATATATGGTATACATCAAGTAAATCATTATCTATATATAGCATTATAATGATTTTATTATCTATATATCTATTATAAGCCCCACTGCCCCACAACTATTTCGCATCTTTATATATCCCTACAGTCAATAATAAAAACTATTCTATTTCTAAATATATGCAGACACTTCAATGAAAAGCAGAGGGGCAATGGGGCAGACATATTACTTCTATTTCTTACAAACTTACATTATTACATATACAGTATACTGCATAGAGATTATTTTTTTACCCCTAATGGATGTTAAAATCTTCTAATCATATATGACTTTCGCAAATTTACATTGTAATTTGTAAGAAATAGAACCTTTTATATCAATCCCTGCAAATGTTTCACTTCCTCACTTGTTCCATAATTATCCAAAAATGCCTTGCATCCCTGAAAATCCACATTTCTCATATTGGTCAGCCTCCGTATTTTTGTCCAGTTCACAGGCTGCCCCTCTCGCAACAGTTTCCGATACGCCCATACTGCCTGACGCGCCCAGTATTCTTTCTGCGTCTCCTGATATTTCAAGATTTCTGCCTTGCATTTCGGCAGTTTGTCAAATCTCTTATCTGGAAATCCCATCTCTTTTTGTACAAGGAAAACTGTAATCCTCCGGGGTCGTTCGTCCCCTGTCTGATATAAGTGTTCAACGGTCTTTCTTACACTCGGCAGCATTTCCGCATCCATCTTCTCCCATGCAAATGTCCTTTTCCGTCTCTGAACTACCCGTTCCTTTCTTTCATAGCGTTTTAATACAGCCTCTCCAATCTTACATACCAAGTCATAATCTACCTGCAACTCTTCCGCCACCTGCTGATATACAGGCTCCCTGAGAGAATCTTTGACTGTATCAGGAATAACGGTCAGTTCCTCTACTGATATCCCTGCAAACATAGCCAGTTTACAGATATCAGAGAAATGATATCTCACACCAAGAAGGATTTTTTGCATCTGCCCTTTGGTCATACAAGCATCCTCCCCAAAGAACTCCTGATAATCCATATACAGATTATCCAGACTAAGGCTTGCCCCTGAATCTGTACGGGCATATCTCGCCAGCCTCAATTTTAAAAAATCTGCCACTGATATCTTCCCCTGAAAGTCCATTGCCGCCTCAAACACCTGACTGATATATTCTGTAAAAGCAATCTTCCTTCTATCCCGGCATATCTGTATTGTCTCACTCTGTGGAATTAACGTTTCCGCATCCCAGAACCCTGCTTTTTTCTGCCTGTCCATAGATACGTTACTTTCACATAAATAGCAGCCATGCCTCCTGCATATCTGTATCCCTTCTATCTGATGAATCCTATGCCAATATGTCTCGCCATGCTGCTCCCTGTCCTCTCTCGCGCAAATCGGACAATACCGCAGAAACCGCCCCGTCCCCCGTTGATTTTTTGGAATGGATAACAGATTGTTAAAGTTTCCATGCATTCTAAGCAGTGCCTCATATGCCTCCTGTTTTCTTTCTAATGGCAAAAACCTTCCATATGAGGAAAACATGGTATGTTCCTGAACCAGTTGTTCTATGTTACAGTATCGGTCTATCATCTCCATCACATCCGGCTTCATTTCATTGAGAAATTCTGTATCTGGTCTGGTATATTGATGCACATACAGGTCTTCCACCACATACGCAAAGGATAAATAACCTGACTTCACATAATAGCGTGATAACCAACTATATACCAATTCATCTGAATATAATTCTGGAAGAAACGCAATCATATCTCCACCTCCTCAACAGCAAAATGTTTCTGGAATATCTCCACTATATTTAAATTTCTTATCTTTGCATCAGCCACCAGTTCTTCAAGGCTTATTTCCTGCCCGTCCATATCCATTCTCATACTGTCTGAATCACCTGTTCTTCCTGTTTTCTCCTGATTTCCCACATCTTCCATATCCGCCATCTCTGTTTTCTCTGTTATCAATCCTTTCTTTTTCTTCGCAGAGGTCTGCTTTTTCCTTCTGACAGATGGTTCCAGATAATCATGCAGCATTGCCATCCTTTTCTGATATGCCTGTTCCAATGCTGTCATATCCAAGACATCTCTTCCTTCCAATATAGAAATCTCCTGTGCATCATGGATAAGGGCGACCAGTATGGAAATGTTCCCTCCACTATGTTCATAGAGCCATTCTATGATTCCATCAGTCAACGCTACGCCGCTTTTTGTATATAGATACCCCCACAGAACTTTACAGATTACAATAAAATCTTTATCAAACTCCATTGCCTCATACTGTAACCCAAGCGAACGCCTTGCCAACTGCATTGCCTGTTCAAAAAATACAATACTCTCCGGTGTTCCAACCATGCAGATACTGATACCAGAATTATTGATTAACTGCGTCAACATCCCAACCAGTTGTCTTCCATTCCGGCTATTCACCACATTCTGTATCTCATCCACTACTAATAACCCGATATGCTGTAACGCTACCTGGCTTACATTGCCAATCAGCATATCGGTTGTGGCTCTTGCACGCACCGCATTATGATAATATCGGCTCCCCAGCACTTCATCCACTTTTCTCAATATCTCCCATAACAATCCTTTTACAGAGGAATCAAATGGACACTGTACCACAATACAGGGGGCAATCTTCAGATATGGATTCTCCATCTCGATAACTTCCTTTTCTACTATCAATCTGACTGCCCGAAACACAGTCGAACTTTTCCCGATTCCAGATGCACCGATTATGCTGAATGAATCCGAACCTCCTAAAATACCGCCCTGATATTTTCTTCCTCTCACGCCTTTACAATTTTCATATTGCTGATGTACAGCCTGTATACTGCTTTTTTTCTGCAATGACCGCATCAATCCCATATACAGTTTATGGTAGATTTCTACTGACATCTGAGACGGAATATAGATATCATAAATGTCTGACAGTGCAATCAGACGCTCTGCACTGCTTTTTTCCCTGACCTCCGGGAGATAATCTGGATATTCCCCCATACATTCCATTAATTCCTGTCCTGTCTTCATCTCTGGAATCAGTTTAATTATCTCATTCATTACCTACATCTCCCTTCACAAAATCCATGTGTCTCTTTCTCTGTTCTCGCCGTCTTGTTGTTCTGATATCCTTAATCTTGGTGTCTTCACTTTTTCCTGCTCTTCCTGAGATATCCTGAATGTGTTTTGCAAGGTCTATCTTTGCCTGTAGATTATCTGCGGCAGCATCCTTTATCATCTCACTGCATCCTTCCTTCAATCCTTCCACATCCTCCAATGTCCTCTCCCGAAATCGGCTCTCAATCAATTCAAAAGGATGGAATCCCCCATCTTTCAGCAGCCAGACCTGACTCACATTCTCAGGATTATAAGCCACCGTTACGACACCACCCTTCAAATATTCTTCTGTATAACCCTCTGCATGGTATCTCATACCGTTGACCTTCAATCCATAACGACTAAATCTGCCCTCTGTTCTCGGTAAGAGTATCTGCACCATTTTCTCTCTGGACACATCAATCAAATCAGCTCCCGGCTGTTTCCGTCCCCATGCAAAAATAGATGCTGCATATGGTCTCACACCGTCCTCCATCATTGTCTCTGTATAAGGGAAATTCCCTACAATCCTCTGAGAGTTATAATAAAGGATGCATCTGAGGATGATAGTTTCAAAGTCACGCATAGTCAAACAAGCATCCTTCCTGTAATCATGCGCGCCACGCTCCTGATAATCCGACTCTATCACACCTTTTCCCTTTAAATATTTCTTATATTCTGACTGTATCAGGTCAAAAAATTTCTCTACTCTTCCTTTCAACTCCGGGCGGTATGCTGGCAGGTTTATGACCGATACTCCCAGTTCTGTTATCTGTTCAAAATTTCCCGACATATATTCTGTTCCCATGTCCGTTACCATCACACCGGGCAGACAGTCACAGTCCCACTGGTCTTTTTCTATCAGGACACCAAATTTCCTGCACCATTTCTTTTTATCCGCAACCACATTCAACATCAGATTCCTGAGTGAATAAACGCCGCCTTCCCAAAGCAGACTGTACCCATAACAGAATGAACTGTATGCATCCACACACGCCACCAGAATCGGTCTCCCAACCAGATTCCCGGAATCATCCACCAAATAGATGTCACAGATAGTTGAATCCAGCATCCCGACACCCACAGCGGCATATTCTTCCTGCACTCCATCACCCACAAGTGGTCTGTAATTCCTCTGATAATCTTTCAGACCATTCCTTGAAATATAATACGTCTGCATCTTCCGGTTTTTCCGGTAGAAATAACGAAATTGATGGATAGATGGATAATGCCCCTGCAACCGTCCTTCCCTGTCACAGTATTTTTCTTTTACCATCTGTGTATATGCGGTAGAAATACTCTGTTTCTTCTGAGTATAGTAATATTTGTTCAACGCCCAGCGCATATTTTTTTCATCCTGCGTCAGTTCCTTTTTCTCTGCCTTCTTTTCCTTTGGTGCCAACACCAGAATATTCTGATAGACCAGATATGAAATCAGATAGTTCTTCACAGTATTGATGCTGACCTCATACGTCCTGACCGCCTCGTCTATCAAAAAACTCCTTTTCTTTTTATCATCCACAAATGGTAATATCCCGGCAATCATATGGAATCTCTTATGCATCACTCTATTTGCTGCCGCAGAGATGTCTTCCGACAAACACATCCCTGTCTCTTCCAATAAATCATCTTCCGAAATTTCCACAGCGTCATTCAAATCTGACTGACTTATCCACCAAGGCATCCTGCTTTTTACACAATCCACCACCAGAGCCTTCCCCTCTTTTATCTTTAAAACTCTCAGAATCTCCGCATCTTTTTTTAATATCTCAGTCTTGTATACATCATTTTTCTGCATCAATCACCAACCCCCAATCTGTCACGCCATGTCTCAGCCAGTAATCTCTTGACGCATCCAGAAGTTTTACTGTCCTTGGTTTCATCAGAAATTTTCTCTCCACACATTCCCGAACCATGAAATCCCCGTCAGCCTTCACACACAGAAAATCAGAGGTATATTCTCCCTCTTCCAGACCATCCAGCAGAACATTGCACTGAAATTCCTTCACTTCATCCTCCTTTTCCAGCCTCTCAGCATATGCCGCCTGAATGTCACTGTATGCCCTCATCACATCCTTGCATTTTTTCAATTTCCATTTACGGCAACGACCCTTGAAATTCTTTTTTATCATCCTCTACAGTCCTTTCTGTTCTCCCAAAAGTTTCCCCAAAAACAGATTTCCAGTTTCCCGAAAAGAATTTTCCCAAGATTTTTCCCAAAATGCCCGTCAAAACGTTTTCCCAAAAATCATTTTTAGGAAGCGAGAATGCCCTGTTTATGCGGCTTCCCAAAAATGAACCCTCCCAAAAACGCTTCCCAGAAACGTGATTTTCACTTTTCTCCATGTCATTGTGCAACTCCATTTGACACTTTTTTTGTAAATCCGTTTGACACTTTACTATCTTTCCAAAACCGCTCCCCAAATCGGATAGCCACATGCACCACACACACGCCCCATCCGAAAATGAAAATTTCCCGTCTGCAAAACCACCTGCCCGAACTTCTTTTCTCTCTTTTTTTCCTTCTCATTTTCGTTCTTCTTTCAGGCACTTTTGCCACGTTCTTTGCGATTTTTATTTTTCTTTTCAAGTCCCTCAACCGCCTGTTTTCGCGGCTTTCAGGTTACTGCAAGGCATCCTATTGCTGATTCTTTTGATTCTTTTTATTCTTTTTTTAATTCTTTAAGACAAAAAAACCTCATCTCAGGGGAATCCCCTGAAACAAGGTTTCTGGTGGTTTTATGGTATTTTTAATTTCTTTTTTCTATCTTTCTTTTTGTCTTACTTACGCTCTGTTTCCATTTTTTCCCGCTTCCCCGTTACACTTCGGGTGCCGGAAATCATCAAAAGAAATCGCATAAAAAGTGGCAAAAGAACCTGCATCTGAACATTTCAAGCTACTCAAACTCGCAAATGAGTTTTTGTCACTATACAATTTTGTATAGGCGTTATGGTTCTATCTGGTTTTATATGTGTTCCACTATCCTTAGTCCACGGACTGTACTGAACGGTGTTATCAATTTGTTATCATATTTCTGTTATCAATCAAAAATTCTTGTAATATCCTGATACCGATTGATGACACGATAAATTTCTACATACTCGTTGCTTACCTTGTAGATAATCACATAATCTTCCCATATCGCATATTTATAGTCTGTCCGAAAGCTGACTCGCTTTGAAAGGTCTGAACCCATTCCCGGAAACATCTGGAGATTCTCAAATTTACCATAAATTTCCTTTATAGTCTTTGCGGCATATTCTTCACTATCTTCAGCGATGTAATCCCGGATATTCTTCAGGTCCTTTGCAACAATCGGGTTAATCCGTAATTTTAACATCTTATTCCCCCACAAGTGCCTTCAGTTCATCTAACTCCAGCCATCCCTCGCCGTCTTTCACTGCTTCTTCGGCTTCCTGCAGCTTCATTAAAAGCTTCTTTTCCGCACGATCACGTTCATAATCTTCAAAATCCATAACCACAAAACGTCCTCTACCATTCTTGGTAAGATATACAGGCTCGCCTTTATGGCAGTTCTTCAGGACTTCGTTATAATTTCTCAAATCAGATACTGGTAAAATACTTGCCATATTCTTTCAGCTCCTTCCTTGATTTTATATTGTTTCTGCTACTTATATTATACACAAAAAGCTGTAAAATTCAACGTGAATTTTTACAGCTTTCTATTATAACTATTCCTATTTTTTAATTCGACAAACTTGAAGTTGTAGGGGACAATACCTGATCAGCCTGCCTTGGCTTGTTTATAAAGGAGACCACTTTTGATCAGTAATAGCAGAAAAGCAACTATTATTGCATATGGTTCTTTCATCATTGCCAAAAACAAAACATCGATAACACTGCATCCTATAGACAATGCAGTAATCACCTTTTTGCCTTTTTCAAATTTGAAATAGACCATCAATATTTTCACAATCCCGATAATCGTTAAAGTGATGAACATTATCCAATAAATGGTAATAATCCATTTATTATTATCTACATACTCAAAAAGATTTACCGAATAGATATAACCATTGACCGGCTTGGGATACAGCGGAAGAAAAATAAGCATCAAAGAAAGCAAGTCAACAAATCCCCATAATAAGTCACATACACTATTGAGATTTGATTTGTTTTCTTTTTCTGCAATCAAAATCAACTGTTCTCCAGATAACAGATCATCAATCGACACAGAAAAATATCGAGATATTTCCTTTAATGAATCTATGCTCGGATATCCTCTTCCGGATTCCCATTTTGAAATTGCAGTTCTAGATACAAATAATGCCGCAGCCAGTTCTTCTTGTGTCATTCCCCGGCTTTTTCTTAATTCCTGAAGTTTTTCATGAAATTCCAAAACCTCCACCCCTTGCTCGTTTTATTTATTCTTTATTGACAGTATAACCGCTCCCTGATAAATAGAAAATAATCCAATGCTTAACAATACGCCACCTACAATATCCGTGAGCCAATGTACTCCCGAAATCAATCTGCCAATAACCATGAATGCCGAAAAAGCGATTGTTACAATCGTTATCACTTTTTTGACTGCAATGCTTGACAGCCTGCGCTGAGTCTGTTCGATCAAAGTCGGCATCACACACAATACCAATAGTGTAGTTGATGATGGATAAGATGCCTCCATTACTCCGTTAATTAAAATAGGTCTGTAATTGATTGGAATCATCTCAAAAAATATATATGCCAGGATCACGACAATATAATAAATACCCAGAATAATGATATCCGGATCCACCTTGAAAAGACTTCTTTTCTTAATCAACTGAACTAGTCCCACACCTGCAAAGATCAGGCATACTACGACAGGCACCAGCCCCATCCAATCAGTAATCGAATAAATCATCATGTGTACGCCTGTGAAGCGGTGAAACCAGCAATTGAGTGTTGCAAATCCAATATTCGTTCCGTTTTGACCATGAGGCTGCACATCTACCATCTGGATCAAAACTGTCCATAATACAAAAGTTGCAATGAATATTCCTCCAAATAGTAAATTCTTCATTCCGTTCTTTTTCATCATTCTACGTCCTTTCTATATGGGTTTGTCTTTTCGACACATTCACCTTATCAAAAAACATAAAATGATGATAGAATCGCTCGGTCACATACGTGATACGATTCGTATCATACCCGTAAATGCTTGTTTTTTCAGTATTTCCTTCTGATTATCTATCCCTGCAAATCCGGATTTATCTTTTAGCATTCTATCATGTTCTATTCTGAAATTCCACTCTTACATTTACAAAGAGTCGCCTTTCGGCAGCCCTCTTAACTTATATATAAACGATCTCTTTCAGTACAATTTTTTCAGCACTTGTTCTGATATTATTCATCAACCCGACCCACTTCATCTGATCCCGTATCTTCAATGTTTCTGTCACACTCTGTTCTTCTGCCATCTGCTTCATTAACATTTCGACCTGCTCTCTTGCATCCCGATCAATCTGATTCAGATGTTCAGTCAGCTTTCCAGTCAATAACAGGCACTGATATCTTGCTGGTCTATACTCTTTCAGATATTGTTTCCGCAACATTCCATATTTCCCATATGTCGGTTCTTCCTCATTCAGCACCAGACCCGGCAAATAGTAATCTCCATGCAAGGTATAGCTTAATCCGTTCTTTTCATCATAAATGTGTTTTTTCATGCACTTATATCTCCATTCCTCTGTTCTTTGTTTTATTTTTCTTACGCTGCTGATTCTCCATCTCGCTCTTTTTCGCACCCCATGCTAATCTTTCGTAAATGCTTCCTTTTGGCATTTGTTCCATCCGTCGTTTTTCTTCCAGTGCTTTCTGATTATGAATATCCTGCAGTACCGCAGCCTCCACAGTGTCTATTCCCATGACACGCACAACACGATCATATCTATCAGAAACACTTTGCAACATATTCTTTTCTTCTAATAATTTCTGATTGTCTTTACGCATATCATCCAACTCTTTCTGAACACTGTTATATGCCTGTTTTGTCTTCTGGTATTTATTTTTCCATTTCTCCACTTCTTTCGTAAGTTCTTTTACCTGGGCAGCCATTGCAGCAATCTTATTCTTCATTTGAATAAATAATGGTTTAACTTTTTTATCCCGATAGGTTCCTGCACGTTCCAATGCTCCTGCTTCCGGTAGAAGCGTTTTAACCGTCCCATATTCTTTTATTTCCTTACTGACATTATCTATGATCGGCTGTAACTGCTCCCGACGTTCTTCTAGGCTTTTTAATTCTATTTCTGCTTTCTCTGCCCGCTTTTCTGCAGCTTCTTTATCCCTGACCGCCTGTTCCTTATCTTCTTTCAAAAGCTGAATATCTGCCTTGGATTCTGCAATCTGTGCAGTCAGTCCCTCATTCTCTGCTGTCAGATACTCTTTTTCCTGCTCCAGAGCCTGAACTTCCTTCTTTCGTTCTTTTTTCTTGAAATTATAAACATCCAGATGTTCCTCATGGGTACCTTTCTGTTCCCATTCAATCCCATACTGCTTTGCAATATCTGCCAGCACTTCTTTTTCGTGGTTTATCCACTGATTTAATTCTGTGTCATGTTTATTTCCACCTTGAAATCCCAAACTTTTTAATGCCTGCTTCAGTGAAACTCTGATATCCATCCCTTTTCCTTTCCAACCAGTCACATAGGGAACAAAATCAATATGCAGATGTGGTGTAGCTTCATCCTGATGAAGATAACAGCAAAATACCCGGAGAGTTGGATTCCTTTTCTGAAAATCCTGCATATATTCATTCAACACCTTCACTGCCAGTTCTCCTTCTACTGTCCCTACAGCCATGTCTTCACAATTTCCAATCTGGAAAATGACCTCATGGAATAGTTTTTCCTGTTTTCCCTGCCGGATTTTTTCATAATAATTTGTAATCTGACGGTCTTTTCTTTTCCCCACATTGTATCGCTCCACAGAATCATCAAACAACTCTTTATAAACATCTTTCAGATTTTCATTCTGGTAACAAATATTCAAGTGTACTCTGTCCGGATCTACATTTTCTGCTATGAAATCCCTTCTGTTATGAGCCAGAGAACCAGCTCCGATCATACCGCTAATTGTTCTTTTCATGGTCATGCTTCTCACCTCCCCTTCTGAAACCAGTGCCAGACATGGCACATAAATTTGTATCTTCGCCAGTTATGGCGATAAAAAGAACTCTTCGCCGGATACGGCGGTTTTGTTACTTTTGTCAAAAGTAACGCAAAATCACTTTCGACAGCCGTACCGTCCATCAAAAGTCCCCTTGCGCCCTGCCGGGGGCAAGACGTCCGGGGACGTCTGTTATGCACCGACCGAATCGGAGCGAAGACCTATTCCTCCCGTTGGTCGGTTTACTCCTGCGTTACTTGTATGACTGACTTATCCCGTTATTCTCGCCCGGACATATTCCAAATCTCCGCAGTATGGTGTCCCCACCAGATACCATTCCCTTGCCGGATTCATTTCCATTCTGGTCTTGACCCACTGATCGTCAACCAGCACTTCCAGCCCTTCTCCGCAGTGAAATCCTGTGTCAATCCATAAATCTGATGATAATAAACCGTATCTTCCGTTATTGCTGTTATAACCTAATCTTCCTTCTCTCATTGTGTCACTCTCCCTTCATTTATCGTTTTCCATAGGGAGCCCCGTTTCAGGGCATCCTTCACAGCCATCAAACCACCAACGCACTGTCGTTTTATCCACAACCTTCCGTCTTGCATCTTACCAGCTTTCTCCTTGTCTGCTATCTACAGGTGCGTGACACGCTCCTGTCATAGGACAGACAACAAGAACTGTTACCATCGAAAGCTTTCCGGTATTCCCCGCCTGTCCAGATATTCCTGACGGGACTTTTCCCGTTCTTCCTCTGTCGGAGCAGTTTTCGACTGTGTATATAACTGCCGGTTTGCCATACGCTCCACTTTCTCCATAAGCCCTTTGCAAATTTCCTCCGAACAGCTTTGATCTTCCATCAAATGATAGGAAACCAGCTGTCTAAACAAGGCAAATGGTATCTGTACATTTTTTATTTCCATGTTGTCTCCTTTCAAGGTGGCAAGATGCCCTGTTCTTAAGAAATAGTCATCTTGCCATCTTCCTTTTATTCTGGAAGCATCCAGAACCATTGATTTCCACGTTTCACCGAATCAATCTCCAGTTCCAGTTTTGCGTTCCGTAGGGTTTTCTTCTTAATTCCTCGTTTTTCCGCTTCTTCTTCAATCTTTTTCTGTGCCATGCCACCATCAGCCAATATTTCCAACAGAAACTCCTTTGCCTTCCGGCTTTTCTGACCTCTGCTGTCACCACTGAGCAGATCATCCGCACTAATGTCGTATTCCCCGATCCACTCGAATCCAGTATCCTTATCTAATCGGAATGCAATTGATTTCCCTTCCGGTGCAAGGGAACTTTTCACATGGCATACCACACGGATTTCCGGTTCATCTTTAATCCGCCCAACAATCAGCACACTTCTGGCTGCCGCCTGAAAATCAATCGAACCCAATCCACGGTAAGAAGATTTTCCGTTACTGTTTTTGTTCATATGCCCGATCAGAATGATTGCACAGTGGTATTTCTCTGCAAGCACTGCCACACGCTTCATTAACGGACGGATTTCATTTGCCCGGTGCATATCCACCTCTGCTCCAAGAAATCCCTGTATTGGATCTAAAACTACCAGACGGGCTTTTGTCTGTATGATAGCTTCTTCCAATCTGGCATCCATCATGGTCAATGCCCGATCGTTATCATCAATTACCATCACTCTGGAACAATCTGCACCAGCTGCAAGAAGTCGAGGCTTGATAGTATCGCCCAATCCATCTTCTGCAGTCTGATAAATAACATTCACAGGTTCTATCGGGCTTTCCACTGGATTCGCATCAGAGTCAACGTTCTTTTCTGCTCTATCCTTCTCGTCTGTTGCCTGTTGTTGCTCTGGAAGAATTTTTTCGCCTTTGGTCAACTTCGCAATAATCTGAAGTACCATCGTAGTCTTTCCTTCTCCCGGATCTCCCTGAATAATCGTTACTTTTCCAAAAGGAATAAACGGATAGAACAGCCATTCAATCTGCTCTACTTCCACTGATTCCATATTTATCAGCTTCAGATCCGACTCCGTCCTTTTTATTTCTGTTTTCTTTGTCTCTACTCTGTTCGTTTCCATCGTTCCTCCTTATTTTCCCGTTGAAAGGAAGTGGAGATTTTGATAGAATACTCGTAGAAAGTTTTTGGTGAGTATTCTACCAAATCTCTGCCTTTAGGTGTTTGCCGACACTTAAAGGCATTTTCTATTCTTCCTTCATGCCATCCATCGTCACTGTGATCAGCCGGATTACTTCCAGTAAATCCTCCGGCACATCATCACCCTTTTTCAAACGTTTCAGTTCATTCAGAACCTTTGCCAGTTCATTTTTCAACGCCTTATACACTCTCGGATTTCCTGTCACTACAACCTCTTTTTCCTGCAATCTTCGGATAATATAATCCTGTTTAGTCAGACCGGACAATTTAACCGCTGTTTCCAGAAGTTCATCCTCCTCCGGTGATACCCGAAAAGCTACCGTTTTATTTCTCCAACGCCCCTGTCTATCCAAACATTTAGCTGACATACGCAAGTCCTCCTTCCCTATCATTTGGTTCTTCATTCATGTTTTCTGCATCCAACTGGTCTGCCATATCCTGCTGTACGGACGGGAACAGATGCGCATATCGGTAAGTGATCTTTTCTGCTGAATGACCAACCCTTTTTCCGATTGCCAGTGCTGTATAGCCCATGTTAATCAGCAAAGAGACATGTGTATCATGTTCTAAAGGATAATTCTAGGACACACAACAATTTACCAATACAACCGGCTTATCTGTAATAAAAACGAAAGGACGAAAAGCTATGAAACTTATATATGCTACATATAACCAGTACTGCAATAGTATAGATATAACCACTTTTGATAATATGCTTCTTCGCATAGATTGTAGTAAGGCGGAGGAAGGATTGAAGATCACACCAAATTCACAGTGCGCATTAAATGCTCTTGCGATTGATGAACCTATGGAGTATGCACGCTTAGTGTTGGATGGAGAAATGCAAGCTTGGATTGATGCAGAAGATAGTTTAGAAGTGTGGTAATTTTTCGGGCGGATTGCTATAGATTAGCAGTCCGCCTTTTTCAAAATCTTTACAAAAATA
Source organism: Blautia sp. HCP3S3_C12 (assembly GCF_052064155.1). Lineage (NCBI taxonomy): Bacteria > Bacillati > Bacillota > Clostridia > Lachnospirales > Lachnospiraceae > Blautia > Blautia sp. HCP3S3_C12. Next base: position 13,613 of record NZ_JBQHWC010000022.1, read on the forward strand.
TAAGTGGAATGTAAGAGATGTGCGTGGTACAATAGGAAGTGAAATTTGAAGTTAGTGGGGGAATTACAATGGGCAGAGGTTTAGTCAGACGAGTTCTGCTGGTTGCAGCATCAATACTTAATTGGATATTTTCAATAGGATATATAAGAGAAATATATAATGTAATGTTGGGCAAAAATTTAATCAAATATGTGGACAACATAAATATTGACGGTTCTGATTTTACACCATTAGCTAACCTTACAGTTGCGGGAGTAAACGGATTGACGATTTTTCTTGTGATAGGCTCAGCTGTATTGTTTGCGACGATATTTATTCTGATTTTCGCAATATTGCTTAGGGTAACAACAATCAGAAAGCAAGACATAGTTACGGAATCTGAGATAATATTTACCAAATGGTTAATTATTGTTTCTTCTGTTCTTGCCTTTATAGTCGGCATTTTGTCTGCGAACATAAAACTGATTGGGTGTGTCATAGGCTTGTCGTGGCAGCAACCGCTTTTCATGATGTTGATATACTATCTGCCCTTGAAGAATCGATTTAAGAAAGGAACGGAAATTGCTCATACGGAACTGTAAATTAACTTGCAGTCTTGTGGAGAGATTGAAAGTAACAGAAGATTTGAATTTGACGGAGGTATAGTAGATGAAAATAAAAAACCCTATGTTGGTAGTAACGGATATTAATAAGTCATTGGAATTTTATATAAAAGTTTTGGGGCTTCATGTAATTATGGATTTTGGTGCAAATAAGACTTTGACAGGTGGTTTGGCACTGCAAACACTTGAAACTTGGAATGAATTTATTGGTACAGACAACGTTTCATTCGGTAGTAATAGTTCTGAAGTATATTTTGAAGAGGATAACTTTGACAAATTTGCTGATAGACTGAAAAAGTATGATGTGGAATACGTCCATCCTATCAAGGAACATTCATGGGGACAGCGAGTGGTTAGAATTTATGACCCTGATAAACATATTATTGAGGTTGGCGAGAACATAAAAGTAGTTTGTAAACGTTTCTTGGATAGTGGCATGACACCAGAGCAAGTGGCAGAAAGAATGGATGTACCAATGAAATTCGTAAATGCTTGTATACGCTAAAGTTCAATTTATAGGAAAAGTAACTTTGAAGTTGGAGATGTGTAAGGATGATTGAGATATGTTCAAATTGTGGGAATTACGAATGGGACAAAGAAATAATTGAAAATAAACTTCGTTGCCCGAAATGCGGTGCGGAATGGGAGTTTAAATCCTTGCCGTTACTTATTCTGACAGGGTGCAGCGGAGTAGGCAAAACTACTACGGCGATTGAGATTATGAGGAGAAAAGTTGATTTTGTAGTATTGGATGCTGATATTTTCACAGGCTTTATAAACTGGGATGATGAGGAATCCTGTAATAAATGGGTTGAAATTATTGCTAATATTTCAAAGGATATTATACAGTCAGGGACACTGGTTTTGTGGACGATGGCGGGATGCCTTGACCGTTTTCCGAAAGTATACAACAGTCGGTATTTTAGTGAGATTATTTGTTTGGCGTTAGTTACGGATGAAGATTCTTTGAGACAACGTATGCAAGAGGGCAGAGGAATAACGGACGAGAACTGGATTAATAGTTCATGCGATTATAATCGTTATTTTATGGAACATACTCAGGTGGGGGATACCAAGTACGAGTTGCTGGATATATCAATGAAATCGCCCAAAGAAGTGGCTGATGATGTGATAAATTGGGTGCATGGAAAGGTTTTTGTGTAAAAACGAAATCAAGAGTTTGGACGAAAGCGATAGGTTAAGCAGATAATGGAATATTTATATTGTAAAGATGATAATTTTCAGGATTTTGCAAGTGGTCGGGTTCTTTATGGAGGAAAAGGAATACCGAATTTCCCGATTCGATTGTTGCTTGAAATTTACGGTCGGGCACTGGAGCGTTCGAATAAAAAAGAGGATTTAGTCATATATGACCCTTGTTGTGGGGGAGGCTATTCCCTTACAATTCTTGGATATTTTCAAAATAAGTATATCAGAAAAATATATGGTAGTGATATTGATGAAGATATGGTAGCTCATGCAAAGAAAAATATATCCTTACTTACTGATGTTGCTTTGAAAAAGAGAAAAGCAGAGATAGAGGAACTTTACAATTCTTATGGTAAGGAATCTCATAAGGAGGCATTAGATAGTTGCGATAAATTAAGCATTATGCTGGGGAATGATATATCGACAGAGATTTTCCAAGCGGATTGTACGATGCCTTTGCCGGAAATATTGCCTGATATAATTATTACGGATGTTCCATACGGAAATTTGGTGGAATGGGAACAAGGTAAGAATTCCATGGATGCTATGTTGGAACAGTTATGGAGAATTTCGCATGAAAATACAATTTTAGCTGTATGCATGGATAAAAAGCAGAAAATCAATTGTGAGAAATGGGAAAGGCTAGAAAAGCAAAACATTGGGAAACGAAAATTTGAAATTTACAAAAAGTAAGAATTTTGAAAAGCCTGACTATGTAAATGAGGCAATGGAAACTTTGAATTTGCGCTTCTATAAGGTGGAATGTGTTGACACAATAAATACAGTATGATAGTATTATCATTAGAAAAAAGGATGGCACATTTCGTGTAAGGTGAGGAAATGATTAATAGATAATTTAATTTAAGTAAGACACATATAGTTATTGAGCCTGTAGAAAATAGGTTTATTTTTGTGTACGCTTAAGTTGGATTATCGCAAGAGGCATTTCCTTTGCTTTTCCTTAGGGAAAGGAATAAAGGTCTATTTGGCGAGTCTATTTTTGCGTATGCAAAAAAGGCTCGTTTTTGTGTGTACAAAAATAATTGACTCGTGTTTCGAAAAGGAGGAACTTTATGTTACAGATAAAGAAATTAAATTTAACACATAAAAAAGACCTGAGAGTAATTCTTGATGATTTCAACCTTGTGCTAAATGATGGAGATAAAGCAGTTATCATTGGAGAAGAAGGGAACGGAAAATCAACATTAATGAAGTGGATATATGATCCATCGCTTATAGAAAACTATATAGAAGCGGATGGGGAAAGAGTAATGGGAAACGAACGTTTTGGTTACCTTCCGCAAGAGATGCCCGATGAAGATAAGAAAAAAACCGTATACGAGTATTTTTCTGAGGAAGAAATATTCTGGGAGAAAACGCCAAAAGAACTGTCTGTTACTGCAGGAAAATTTGGAATAAAAAATGATTTTTTCTACAGTAGTCAGATGATGGGGAGCCTTTCAGGAGGAGAAAAAGTCAAGGTACAACTCATGCGGCTTTTTATTCGCGATGTTTCTGTGCTATTGTTAGACGAACCTTCAAATGATATTGACATTGCGACGCTTACATTACTGGAAAAAACCATAAATGAATGGAAACATATTGTGCTTTTTATTTCACACGATGAAACATTGATAGAGCGTACCGCCAACATGGTAATACATATCGAGCAGATTAAGCGAAAAACAGAAGCGAGATATACCGTGGCCAAGCTTCCCTATAGAAACTATGTGGAGGAACGGCTTCATAAATTTGAACTTCAAGAACAGAGGGCACTATGTGACCGTAGGGAAAAAAAGATTCGAGATGAGAAATATCAAAGAGTGTCTCAGAGTGTGCAAAGCGCATTAGCAAATTGTTCCAGACAAGCGCCGTCGGTGGCAAAGAATTTGAAGGACAAAATGCACACAGTTAAGGCTATGGGGCGAAGATTTGAAAGAGAAGACGAAAATATGACGCAAATGCCGGAGCAGGAAGAAGCAATCTTTTTTAAATTAGGAGATAAAAACGCATACATTCCAACAGGGAAAACGGTCATAGAATATGAACTTTCAAAGCTAATGACTCCAGAAGGCGAAAGAATTTTGGCAGAAGGAATTTATTTGAAAATAAAAGGATCAGAGAAAATCTGTATTATAGGAGCCAACGGGGCAGGAAAAACGACTCTTCTAAAAAAGATAGCGGAAGAACTTATGAATCGGAATGATATTAAAGCAGAATATATGCCCCAAAATTATGAAGATTTGTTGGAGCTATCTGTTACACCGGTTGATTACCTTGATAAAACAGGAGATAAAGAAGAGCGTACAAGAATTAGAACATACCTAGGTTCACTTAAATACACGCCAGATGAAATGGAGCATCCTATTCGGGAGTTGTCTGGTGGACAAAAGGCGAAAGTGCTTCTTTTGAGGATGAGTTTAAGTGGTGCGAATGTTCTTATTCTGGATGAGCCTACAAGAAATTTTTCACCATTATCCGGCCCGGTAATAAGAAAAATGCTCCGAGAATTTCCAGGGGCTGTCATTAGCATTTCTCACGATAGAAAGTACATTGAAGAGGTGTGTGATAAAATATATCAGCTAAATCCTAATGGATTACAGTTAATTAGTGAGTGATAAAAAAGATGAAAGACTGACAACTTCCAGTTTGAACCGCCTTTGTATTACTCTCCCGTGAGCAGATTTCATCTGCCCATGGGAGTACTTTTATGCATTAATGGTAACTGCCCTTACAACTGCCATGATACAAAAAATTCAGACCTGCCGAAAGAATAAGCCACCAGCTTAGCACATTAATATCTACCGGAATCAGTGAAACAGATAACATTGACAATGTAACACTGATAACACAAAGTGCTACGGACACAGCCTTTCTAAGTTCTGCAACACCAGTGTTTTTGTAATATTGCCATCGGTCATCACACTTTTCTGTAATCCTGTCAAATGCTATTTTCGCAAGTACAAATACACCTGCCGCAATCCCAACAGACACTAAAGCAATAATACCAACTGCCACATAGGAATGGACATACTGAGCCAGATATTCATAGCACCACTGATACACCCTACAAAGCAAATTTGAAATGTTCATCACATTCCTGCCACGATTCAGAAACCAATCAGGTATGGTGGCAACTACATCTTTGTTGACAAAAAAGATATAACCAGTTTGAACAATGCTGATAAAAGCAATTACCCATGTCCATACGCCAAGTGTAGCGGTTTGCGTTCGCAACTTTTCCTGTAACTGTATTTGCATATCTGCTTTTACTTGCTTGCGGATATGCTTAGCTTCAACGGAAATATGATTGTTAAAATCAGCTTCCAATGCCTTCGCTTTCATTAAGACAACATTAGCGTTCTCTGCCTTTTTCTCGGCTTCTGCGAAGATTCTCTGAGCCTTCTCTTTCTCTGCCAGCACCTGCTGATTTTCCTTTTTCAACTTCTCGTTCTCCACCAGTACCAAATCGCTCTCTGCTAATCTGGCGATATGAGCGTTCAAGTTCTGATTCTCTTGCGCTATTGCGTCCAGAGTTGATTGCATGGATTGTATCTGCGATTTCAGCTTTTGCCTGTCGGATAAATGCGTCTGTATCTGATTCTCCAACTGATTTATCCGATGACGGTAAGTTTCGTTCTCCTCCATAAGTGTCTCCGACAGACTCAACAAGTCGTCTTCGTTCTTTAAGTTTTCTGATTCGTTCATCTCGTTCCCTCGCTTTCTCTTTTACTCTTTGCATAATTTCTGCAATTGCTGATTCTGTGTTTGCAATCGCAGATTCTGTCCGGCTAATTCCTGATTCTCTGCCGACAGCTTGGCATTCTCTTCGTTCAATTTCTTCAGCAATTCGTCCTGCTTCTGAATCGTATTCCGAAGAAAATCCAACTCCTTCTGCTGTTCCTCCATGATGTCCAGCATCTCTTCCTGTGAGGAAAAAATCTTCATGATTTCCTCCAAGGTATCCTGCAATTCGTTCATATAAAAAACGTCCTTTCTCTATAATGGTCTGTTGTAATTCACGGACTGTCTGTAACCATTTTGTCTTAAGTGAATTGATAGCTTTTACAATCCGGTTGTATTCGCACCGATTAGAAACAAAGCCTGCCTTCTCCATCTTGCGGGCACGATACCCTTCGTGGATGGTAGGCTCTAAATCCAGCTCCTGCCGTTTGTAACTTCTGTGGTCAATCTGCTGTTCCAAAGACAGATATTCGTTACAGATATCTGCCCATGATTTTCTCCAGATTTCTGCTTTACTGTGTTCGTTCCAGTCATTTGGTTCTACAGTAATGCGTTTCCAAAGCTTTTCATTCCGTTTACCAAGCTTCTGCTCTCCGGTAGCAGGGTCAATGAGTGGAATGCGGTTTCCGTCTTCATCAAGGGCATAAATCTTCTTTTCCTTCTGTGCCCATGTGCCATCGGGTTTGATGCCACGCATGGTCAGCATAATGTGAGCATGGGGGTTGCCATCACCCTTATCATGCAATGCCCAGTCGGCACACATGCCAACGGAAACAAAATTATCCTGCACATACCTTCTTACAATTTCAATCTGACATTCCCTTGAAAGCTCCTTTGGAAGTGCCACTTCTATCTCTCTCGCAAGCTGTGCGTTGGATTTCTTTTCTGCCTTTTCCACCGCATTCCATAATACATTCCGGTCAGCATATTCCGGCGGAGCATGTGCCGGAAGTGCAACTTCTGTAAATACAACTCCACGCTTTTTCGTAAAGTCATGAACAAGACCTGTGCGGTCATCCATGAGCTTTTCGCCGGAGCGGTAGGCAGAAGAAGCAACTGCCGATTTTCCATCACTCCTGCTAATGATTTTGATACTGCAATGATAAATTGACATAGTGCATATCCTCCTTCGTTAAAAGTGCATATTCTTATGTGGAAGAACGCCGGAGGGGTTCTTCCTATGGGAAGCAGACCGTTCCGAAAGTTTATCTTTTAAAACCCAGATGCTTCCCATAAGCCTCGCAGAGCGCGCGCAATAGACAGGCTCTGCCTGTCTATAAGTGCGCCCTTCTCCCTAAAAAGAGAAGGGAATCAGGAAACTCCTGACTCCCCAACTTCCTCTTTTTTCATATCTGTATCCGGACCTTTTTGCATTGCTTTGGAGAAAAATTTCCCGTTGGCTTCCTGCTTATTTAGAAATGCAATCAGCTTAGGGATTTCTTCCAGCTCAATACATCTTCCAAGAACTGACTCCACCGCCGCACCAATTTCAATCAGACGGTGGGTACGGATTTTCCGTTCTTCCTCCTTCTTTCGTTTCTCCAGCTGCTTCTTTTGTGCCTCATAACGCTTCAGTTCCTGTGCCAGCTTCTCGATCCTTAAATCCTTCTCCTGGATTCTTTCTTCATAGGTTTTGGTTGATTTACCCATACAAAACTCCTTCCTGCTGATGAAATATCAGCTTAAAAACAATTGATTTGTGCAACAATTACTCTGCATCCGGTATACCCTGCTTCCGGTTGGCAATATCATTTGCCATCAGATGCAAAAGCTTATCCTCAAAGGTAGCTGTAGTATTCTCTGCGAAAAACACATTTACCTTATAGGTGGTCTGTCCTTTTCTTTTGGTAAAAGAGGACATCGCCTGCTCTTTACTTGCTGTCTGCTCCATAATTATTTCACCTCCTCCTTGAAATGTGAACATATGTTTGCTATAATCAAAGTATCTTTGACGGACTGCGACAACGGATAAGACAAATCTTCATAAAATCCGGCTCCTTTCTTATGGTATTAAGTAATCTTTTTTCGATAAATAAGATTACTTCCTCACCTATAGGAGAAATGCAGTCCCAAAACGGAACTGTTTTTTATAAAAGTTTTGAAAATATTTTTTGAAAGGTGGTGAATCCCTGTTGAAGGAATGTACAAATGATTATTTTGAAGAAGACATGCCGGAAGATGACCTGACGGATGCCCTTGAACGGGAGAATGCCGCTATTCTTGAAATAGAACTTGAGATGGAAAATGAGCCGAAAGTATCAGGGATACCGGAAGCATCAACAAGAAACAAGCTGAAACGTGAACTGGAACAGGAAGCACTGACACGTCTTGAGGATTCTGCCAGAACCGAGGAGGAATTTGCAAATGTGGTTACATGGTGGAACAGGTTTGATGCCAACCGGGAACGTAAGGAACGCTACCATGAAATAGGAAGATCGGATGTTCCCCTTGAATGGGGAATGTCACCGGATGAGATTGTAATTCCTGCTCCCATCCGGCATGTTTTCTGGAAGCAGATACTGAAAGGGGATTTCCTTGATGCCATTTATGACTGCCCCTTTGAAATACATGAGCTGGTAACAGACGAGGATATTTCTAAAGCAATCTTTGCGTTAAAAGATGTACAGAAGGAGCTTTTATATCAGCTTGCCATTAAGGGATACTCCTGCCAGTTAATTGCAGCATGTAGAGAGCAGACCGACAGAAATATCCGAAAAATCCGTGACACCATGTTAAAAAAGCTTCGTAAATCCTTTATGCAGGCACTACAAAACAGAGTGGATAATCACATTTCCCTTACGAAGACGGAGCAGATTTTTTATGATACCTATCGGTCACTGATTACGGATAAAAAGAATAAGAAAACGAAAGAAATCACAAATACCATTTGACCTTGTAGGACATGCTTGGTATGATAGTAATATATTTTCCAATGATACAGATTACATTTTAGAGCAGACAGATTGGAGGCTTTTATGAGTAACCTATTTAAGAGAACCAGCTCCAACTGGGCACGTTATGACAAATATGAATGGAAGGAAGATAAAGAAGGTACGTTGTACATCACACCTTCACCGGATGCGAAAGTGTCTCTTTATAATCCGCTAAAGGATTCGGAGCAGATTGTATTAAAGGCGGTAAACCTTGGATTGATGTGCATGGACAAAAATAATACACAGGAACGTTTGCAGAGTGCCATTATGGATTTTGTTACCTGTTACGGACTGCTTGGATTTATGACAGCACTTCCTACCACACCGGACTTTATTACCTACCATGCGGTATATTTGCCGAAGAACCATTTCATCAAAGAGGAAAGCATGACTACGGAAAAATATCTTTCTTACTTCTTTCCCTTTGATAAGATTGATTTTGTAAAAAAAGGGATGGAATCTTCATGGAGTACGGACGATGTGCAGATGATGGCACTGATTATGACCATGAAAAACAAATCGCAGGCAGTAATGATGAGTTTCCAGAAAGAATATGCAGAACGGTATGACTGGCTTGTGACTTTATTTAAAGACTGGGCATTTACCTTTATGTCAAGCTTTCTCTACTATCAGGACTTTGACATGCTGGATGATATGCAAAAACAGCTTTACCGTCAGGGCATGGCGGCATTTGGCGGTATTGCACCAACCTATCACATAGAGCTGCTTGACCGACCTACCATTGTCTGGGATTTCCACTCCCTCTTACTTGGTGTGCAGATGATGTTTTCCTTTATGCTTACCGATGAAAAATCCACACTCCGGGTATGTAAGCATTGTGGCAATGCTTTTATTGCCAACAGACCAAACAGCGTATTCTGCAGCGGCAAATGCAAGAACCAGTATAATGTGTATAAGAGCCGGGCGAAGGATAAAGAATAAAGAAAGGACGGCTGATTTATGGAAAAACTCAATGTCGATGGTACTGAAATACAGGTATTACAGATTGAAGAAGATGATTATATTTCTTTAACAGATATGGTGCGAAAAATTGATAACGGACCGGCATTGATTGAGAAGTGGCTTCGTAATAAAAATACAATAGAATTTCTTGGTATATGGGAAGAAATGTATAACGAAGATTTTGATATCCATGCATATGAAGAAATTATGCAGGAAGCTGGTCTGAATCGTTTCATTATGTCGGTTAAGCAATGGGTAACCAGAACCAATTCAAAAGGTATCATAGCTAAAGCTGGACGATATGGTGGAACATACGCATACAAGGATATTGCATTTGAGTTTGCAAGTTGGGTATCTCCTCAGTTTAAGCTGTATCTGATTAAGGAATTTGAACGGTTAAAAAAGAAAGAACAAGCTTTACTTGGCTGGAGTGCGAAAAGAGAGCTGGCAAAAATCAATTACCGAATACATACAGATGCCATAAAAACAAATCTGATTCCAGCTGAGCTTACACCACAGCAGACCTCTGTAATCTATGCATCCGAAGCAGATGTATTAAATATGGCATTGTTTGGTATGACTGCCAAGCAGTGGCGTGAAGAACATCCTGACAAAAAGGGGAATATCAGAGATTATGCTAGCATTAATGAATTGATTTGTCTTTCCAACATGGAAAATATCAATGCAGTTTTGATTGAAGACGGATTAAGTCAGAAAGAACGTCTGATAAAATTAAATAAGATTGCCATACATCAAATGTCCATTTTGGAAGAACAAAATCCAAAGGTATTGAAGTAATTCAATTGCATTTTTCTAATTCCCCCGAATTCGGGGGAATTAAAATTTATAAGTTTTACAAAACAGTTCCGATTTTCTTTCGGATTTCTCCTATTAGTGAGACAATAATTATTTTTACACAAACCAGCTTATTCGTGGTAGAATAAAACCACAGATAAGCTGGTTGTTTGTTTTGAAAGGAGAATCTTATGAAAACAAAACAACCGGAACTTAACAAAATCACTGCACTCTACGAGAGATTATCCCGTGATGATGAACTGAGTGGTGACAGCAACAGTATTATAAATCAGAAGAAAATGTTGGAGAAATTTGCAACCGAGCAGGGATTTGTCAACCTACGTCACTATACGGATGATGGCTGGTCGGGAACCAATTTTGACAGACCTGACTGGAAGCGTATGCTTGCGGATATTGAAGATGGCACTGTAGGATGCGTTATCGTAAAGGATATGAGCCGTATCGGACGTAATTACCTTGAAGTAGGCTTTTATACGGAAGTGCTGTTTCGAAAGAAAAATGTGCGATTTATTGCCATTTCCAACAATGTGGACAGTGCTCTAAACGATGGCAGTAACGAATTTGCCCCATTTCTTAACATTATGAATGAGTGGTATGTACGTGATACCAGCCGGAAAATCAAATCCGTACTTCATAATAAGGGAATGGATGGAAAACATCTGACAAGCAACGCAATTTACGGGTACAAGAAAGACCCTGATGACCCAGACCATTGGATTATTGATGAAGAGGCTGCCACAGTGGTAAGACGTATTTATCAGCTTATCATTGAGGGAAACGGACCGATGCAGGTGGCAAGGATTCTGAAGGATGAAAAGGTTGAAAGACCTTCCTATTATCTTGCAAAGCAGGGACTTGGAACCTGTCGGGGAAGCTGTGACATGAACAGACCATTCACTTGGACTGCTTCTACGATTTCAGACCTTGTAAGAAAACCTGAATATATGGGGCATACAGTAAATTTCCGTACCAAAAAGGAATCCTACAAGGATAAACATTCTGTGCATAATTCACCGGAGGACTGGGTTATCTTTGAGAATACTCAGGAAGCGATTGTGGACGAAGAAACATGGCTTACTGTTCAGAAAATCCGTGAAACCAAGCACCGTCCCACCAAGAAAGGTGACATCAATCCTCTGACCGGACTGGTATATTGTGCTGACTGCGGTGCTAAGATGTTCAACCACCGCACCGGCGGTTATGAAAAGAGGGATAAGGATGGTAATCCTACCGGAAAGTACACCAATGCACAGGACAATTACACCTGCTCCACCTACAGTAAGGCAAAGAGCAAGTTTGAAAACAGATGCACACAGCATCATGTCCGCACGGATGTTATCAGGGATTTGCTTTTGGAAGTTATTAAAGCTACCAGCACTTATGTGATGGAGCATGAATCCGAGTTTATCGAAAAGGTTCGCAGTGCTACGGAGCTTCAACAGGAAAGCGAAGCCAAAGCACTGAAAAAACGTCTTTCCAGAGAGCAGAAACGTATCAAAGAATTAAATACCCTCATTAAGAAAATCTATGAGGACAATGTAAATGGGAAGCTAAGTGACAAGCGGTTTGAAATGCTTTTGGCTGACTACGAAACGGAACAAAATGAATTGGAATTATCAGTAGATGCTTTAGAAAAGACTTTTAATGACTATCAGGAGAATGCTGATAATGTAGATAAGTTTATTGAACTTGTACACCGATACACAGATTTCACAGAACTTACTACTCCTATGATTCATGAGTTTGTTGATAAAATCGTGGTACACGAAGCAGACAAATCAACCGGTGACAGAATTCAGCAGATTGATATTTATCTCAAGTATGTGGGTAAGCTGGATGTTCCGATGCCGGAGCTTACACCTGAACAGATAAAAGAAGAAGACCGCAAACGCCGTAAGCGTGCATGGAACCGTACTTATATGCGTCGCAAATATGAGCGTGAAAAGGCGGAACGTGAGGCAAAAGAAAAAGGGTTATCTGAGGCAGTCAGATAGACTGTCCCAGAAATAACCCTGTGAAAGTGAAACATGGCTGTGTCTGAGATCATGCACCCGGATTTTTTTCACACCGCTTGCTTTGCATCCTCTTTCCATTTCATGGTTCAGATAATACTTAGTTACAGGGAAAATACGGTCATCCGGCTGCAGGCTGTAATATAACTTCAAACAATCCTGCATTTCGTCACATAAGAACTTTGGCATAGTTACAGTACGGACACTGTTCTTTGTTTTCGGAGTGCTGATCACATCTTCTCCCTTTAAACGCTGATAGGATTTGTTGATCCGCAACGTTCTCTTCTGGAAATCGAAATCCGCAGGAGTTAAAGCCAAAAGCTCCCCGGATCTGATTCCGCACCAGTACAATAACTGGAACGCATAGTAGGAAAGTGGTTTATCCATCATTTCTTCTGAAAACTGTTTATACTCTGCCTTTGTCCAGAAGAGCATTTCCTTGCTTTCTTCTGAGCCGATTGTGCCAGCTTTCCTTGCCGGATTCATGCTAAGATCATAAAACTTGATCGCATGGTTGAAAATCGTACTCAACTGTCCATGGATTGTTTTCAGATAAGTAGGGGATAAAGGTTTTCCTTTCCTGCTTGTCAATTTGCGAAGCTCATTATGCCAGTCCAAAACATCCTTTGCGGTGATTTCTGACACCTTTCTTTTTCCCAGATAGGGTAAAATCTTGGACTTGATAATATTTTCCTTTGTAAGCCAGGTACTCTTTTTCAGCCTTGGTCTCACATCTTCCTCATATAATTTGCAGAAGCTCTCCAGTTCCATATCCATACTGGCTTTCTTCTGGAGTATGAACTGCTGCTCCCACTGTGCAGCTTCTCTTTTTGTTGCAAATCCTCTTTTGCATTTCTGCTTACGTTCGCCGGTCCAGTCCTGATACCGTACCATAACGTACCATGTGTTATTGCTTTCAGTCTTGTAAATTGCCATTCTTAATTCCTCCCATCGTTTGATCTCGTTCCGTAGAACTGTTCGTAAAAATACTTCCGGTCAACTTTTCCTGCAATTGTCTGGCATCCCATCGCCTGTAATTCCCTGTTCAGCCTTTTCATCAGCTTATAAGCGTAGGATTCCGATACTTCCAGAACTTCCATGACCTCTTTTACATTCATAAACATTTTACTCATTGTAAAATCCCTCCTTCGTTTCTCACTATACATTTCTGTATAGTCCGTATGATACTATACTTTTTTGTATTGGTCAAGTGTTTCAAAACAAAAATTCTATACTTTTTTGTATGGTTTCTCCTTGTCTGTACTATACATATATGCTATACTCAATTTATCAAGTAAAAGACAGGAGATATGAGCATGGCAATAGGAGAAAGAATTCATCATTTTCGACTTCTGCGTGGATTCACGCAGAAATATTTAGGTCAACAGCTGGGATTCAGCGAATCACAGGCTGATGTCCGCATTGCACAGTACGAAAAAGGCTCTCGCAGTCCAAAGGAAAACTATCTGAATGCACTGGCTGACATTTTTGAGGTCTCCCCTCATGCACTCGCTGTACCGGACATTGACAGTTATGTTGGGCTGATGCACACCTTATTTACATTAGAAGACCTTTACGGACTTCATATTGGAGAAATTGACGGAGAACTCTGTCTCCGGCTGGATAAGTCCAAAGGAACCACCTACCTTTCTATGTTTGATATGTTCTACGCATGGCAGGAACAGGCAGAAAAACTAAAATCCGGGGAGATCACCAAAGAAGAATATGACCAGTGGCGGTACAATTACCCGAAAAAAACAACATAAAAACCAACGAAAAAAGGCCTTACCAAATTGATTTCACTCAATTCAGTAAGACCTTTTTTGTTGGTTTCACACATATTACCTGACAACCACCGGATTGCTGATAAATACTACCTAAATATCCGGTGTTATCATTTTGTTATCAAATAGAACTTCTTGTGCCCGGAAATGCCCTGTTTATAAGGGTTTCCAGAATTTTTTCATTATTCAAACTCAATCGTACCTGGTGGCTTGCTGGTCAGGTCATAGAATACGCGGTTAACGCCTTTAACTTCGTTAATAATGCGGTTCATAACTTTATTCAGTACTGCATACGGAATCTCAGCAGACTCGGCTGTCATGAAGTCGATGGTCTTCACTGCGCGGAGCGCTACAGCGTAATCATAAGTTCTGAAGTCACCCATAACGCCTACACTTCGCATATTTGTCAGTGCTGCGAAGTACTGGTTCGGCATCCATGAAGGATCTTCACCATGTTCTTTCTTATACTCAGCTGCAGCATTGTCTACCTCTTCACGATAAATGAAATCTGCATCCTGTACAATACGAACCTTCTCTGCAGTAACTTCACCGATAATACGGATTCCAAGTCCCGGTCCCGGGAATGGCTGACGGAATACCAGTCTCTCCGGAATTCCAAGCTCCAGACCTGCTTTACGAACCTCATCCTTGAAAAGGTCGCGGAGCGGTTCGATGATTTCCTTGAAATCAACGAAATCCGGAAGTCCGCCTACATTGTGGTGAGATTTGATCACTGCGGACTCTCCGCCCAGACCACTCTCTACAACATCCGGATAAATAGTTCCCTGTGCCAGGAAATCTACCGCACCAATCTTCTTGGCCTCTTCTTCAAAAATACGGATAAATTCTTCACCGATGATCTTACGTTTTGCTTCAGGCTCTGTAACACCTGCCAGCTTGTCATAGTATCTCTGCTGTGCATTGACGCGGATAAAGTTCAGGTCAAACTGACCGTTTGGTCCGAATACACCCTCAACCTCATCTCCCTCATCTTTACGAAGAAGACCATGATCTACAAATACACAGGTAAGCTGCTTGCCGATTGCTCTGGAAAGAAGTCCTGCTGCAACGGAAGAGTCAACACCACCTGACAGGGCAAGGAGAACTTTTCCGTCTCCGACCTTCTCGCGGATTTCTCTGATAGTGTGCTCAACAAAGGCATCCATTTTCCAGTCTCCGGCACATCCGCAGACACCAAGTACGAAGTTGGAAAGCATCTTCTTTCCTTCTACTGTATGAAGCACTTCCGGATGGAACTGGATCGCATACAGCTTCTTCTCCTCATTCTGTGCAGTTGCTACCGGACAGTCTGCTGTGTGAGCAGCAATCTCAAATCCTGGTGCAACCTGGGAAATGTAATCTGTGTGGCTCATCCAGCAGATTGTTTTTTCAGATACGTCTTTGAAGATTTTGGAATCTGTCTTATCTACCAGAACCTCTGTCTTTCCATATTCGCTCACATCTGCTTTCTCAACTTTTCCGCCCAGAATATGCATCATAAGCTGTGCGCCATAACAGAGTCCCAGAACAGGAATACCAAGCTCAAATAATTCTTTATTGCATGTAGGTGAATCTGCCTCATAGCAGCTGTTCGGACCACCGGTAAGGATGATTCCCTTAGGATTCATTGCCTTGATTTTCTCAAGATCGGTCTTGTATGAATATATTTCGCAGTATACGTTACATTCTCTCACACGTCTGGCAACCAGCTGATTGTACTGACCGCCGAAATCCAGTACGACGACTGTTTCTCTTTTCATGTTTTCCTCCTTGTTTCTCATTATTTGTAACTGTAAAGATATTGAACCGTTACCATGGAATTTTATTATAAATTACAGTTCGGATTTTTACAATGCTTATTTTCAGTTTTCCACCTTGTGTTTTCTTCCTGCCAGTTTATAAGTTTTTTAGAATTTAATCACGTTTTTTTCAACAGTCCATCACATTTTACTCACAAATTCCCTGTATATTAATAAGCAAATAAAGCAAATGCTTTACAGAACAAATGCAATTGCTTTTTCATCATATAAATTTTAACTTTTTTCTTTTTCATACTTAGCCGGATCGAAAGATCCGGCCCTCCTTCTTTTTACAGGCTTTTTACGGGTCTGTTTTTTTATCCCTGCAGGCCATTTTATAAGTTTTTTAGAATTTCATCACATTTTTTTCAATTTCACATCACATTTTGCTCACATTTTCCCTGTATAGTATTAAACAGATAAAGCAAATGCTTTATTGATAAAACTTTTTCTTTTTCATACTTGCCGGGTCGCAAGACCCGGTACTCCTTCTTTTTAAAATGTGAAAATCCCGTCAGCAGTACGCACAAGTTGCTGACGGGATTGTTTTTTCTACCATATTCCACCTATTAAATGTACGATCCATGCAACGATCCACGCAATGGCACACTGCCACAGAACTACAAATGCCGCCCATCTGCCACCCAGTTCACGTTTCACAGATGCAATTGCTGCCACACATGGAGTGTAAAGCAGACTGAACGCCAGCAATGATGCTGCTGCCAGTGGTGTAAGCACAGACGTAATACTTCCTGCAAAAAGGACCTCCAGAGTGGACACTACGCTCTCCTTTGCCATAAATCCGCTGATTAAAGCTGTACAGATTCTCCAGTCTCCCAGTCCAAGGGGCTTAAAGACAGGT
The DNA here is from genome assembly GCF_052064155.1 of Blautia sp. HCP3S3_C12. NCBI lineage: Bacteria > Bacillati > Bacillota > Clostridia > Lachnospirales > Lachnospiraceae > Blautia > Blautia sp. HCP3S3_C12. The sequence continues at coordinate 30,337 of NZ_JBQHWC010000022.1, forward strand.
GCCAGACAGCCTGCCACTAAAGCCAGAATACTGTCAGAGGAATCCTTTACTAAATTCAGATGCAGATCAAAGCTCTGAAGGAACCAGACTACCATGGTTGCCAGAAGAATTACTGAAAATGCCCTCTGCAGAAAATCTTTCGCTTTTTCCCATAAAAGCTGTGTCACATTCTTCGCTCCCGGCAGACGATAGTTAGGAAGCTCCATCACAAAAGGTACCGGATCTCCTTTAAAAAGAGTTCCGTTATACAAAAATGCTACCAGAATTCCTACTAAAATTCCCAACAGATAAAGTCCTGCCATGATCAGTCCGCCCTTCTTCGGAAAGAAGGAACTTACAAAAAAGGAATATATCGGAAGCTTTGCCGTACAGCTCATAAACGGTGTCAGCAGTATGGTCATTTTTCGGTCACGCTCACTGGTAAGAGTACGCGTAGCCATAACTGCCGGAACTGTACATCCAAATCCGATTAACATAGGTACAATGCTTCGTCCGGATAAACCGATCTTACGCAACAGCTTATCCATTACAAATGCCACACGGGCAATATATCCGCTGTCCTCCATCAGGGACAAAAAGAAAAACAGGGTTACAATAATGGGCAGAAAGCTGAGTACACTTCCCACTCCTGTAAAAATACCATCGATCACCAGGCTGTGCATAGCACTGTTCACATGAGCTGCTGTCAACGTTGCATCTGCCAGTTCAGACACTTTATCAATTCCCATTTCCAGCAGACTTTGCAGCCAGGCACCGATCACATTAAAGGTAAGATAAAAAACAAGAACCATAATTCCAATAAAGCAGGGAATTGCCGTATATTTTCCGGTAAGAATCCGGTCTATTTTCTCGCTTCGAATCCTCTCTTTACTTTCCTTTGGTTTCACAACTGTCTGCTCACACAATCGTTCAATAAAGTCAAACCGCATATCTGCAATGGCTGCACTTCTATCTACCTGACGCTCTGTCTCCATCTGCTGCACAATATGTTCCAGCATTTCCGACTCGTTTGTATCAAGTTTCAGCTTTTCCAGAACCAGCGGATCCCCTTCGATCGCCTTGGTTGCCGCAAAACGTGCCGGAATGTCCGTCTGGGCTGCATGATCCTCGATCAGATGCATGACCGCATGAATACACCGGTGGACAGATCCCTCATGATCGTTTTTATCACAAAAGTCCTGGCGCAGCGGGCGCTCCTGATATTTCGCAATATGTAAGGCATGCTTCACTAATTCATCCACGCCCTCATTTTTTGCTGCAGAAATGGGGATTACCGGCACTCCCAGCAAAGCTTCCATCATATTCACGTCTATAGAACCCTGGTTTCCGACTACCTCATCCATCATATTCAGAGCTACAACCATAGGAATATCCATTTCCAGCAGCTGCATGGTCAGATACAGATTTCTTTCTATATTAGTGGCATCTACAATATTAATGATAGCCTTTGGCTTTGACTCCAGTACAAAATTACGGGAAACAATCTCCTCGCTGCTGTATGGTGACATAGAATAGATACCAGGTAAGTCCGTGATTTCTGTATTGGGATGTCCTTTAATGGTACCCGTCTTACGGTCAACAGTTACACCCGGGAAATTTCCTACATGCTGGTTGGAGCCTGTCAGCTGGTTAAACAAGGTAGTCTTTCCACAGTTCTGGTTTCCTACCAGAGCATAGGTCAGCATAGTATCCTCCGGCAGTGGATGTTCATCCTTCTTGGAATGATATTTTCCCTCTTCACCCAGACCCGGATGCGCTGCACCACTTAATGCCTCAATTCTCTTATGGCTGTTGCTTCGCCTGGGGATCTGTTCGATCTCTATCTGCTCTGCTTCTGCAAGTCTCAGGGTCAATTCATACCCATGTACCTGCAGTTCCATAGGGTCTCCCATGGGCGCAAATTTCACTACTGTAACCTCTGCTCCCGGAATCATACCCATATCCAGGAAATGTTGACGCAAAGCCCCCTTGCCACCAACTGTTTTGATCACAGCACTTTTTCCGATTTCCAAATCTTTTAATGTCATTGTAATTCGCTCACCTTTTTAATTTGCCATAGTTAGTAATTTATGATTATGTCTATTTCACAGCAGAAGCTTTTATCTCAGGTTCCTGCCATCCGTTATTATTGAAGTTTTTTATCAATAATAATTTCTGAGGATAGCTTATACTAACTGATATTTTTTGTCAAGTAGGCAAGGTGAATTCTCAACAAAGAAAAACACCGTCCCCGCAGCTCCTACGTCTGCAAAAACAGTGTCTTTAGTGCGCCTTCAGGGGCTCGAACCCTGGACACCCTGATTAAGAGTCAGGTGCTCTACCAGCTGAGCTAAAAGCGCTTATCATCTTTAATTTTCTGAGGTATTGTGCCTCAACGCAAGTGATATTATATTAAATACCTCAGAAAATGTCAATAGGTATTTTAAAATTTTTTTATTTTTTTTGTTTTTCCTTTTTTTTATCCTTTTCAGACAGCTTATTCAGCATATTGTTGACTTCTTCCACGGATTTTCGCAGTTCATTAAAGGCATTTGGCATGGTTCTATGCTCATAGCTGAACTGGATCATTTTATTATGGAAAGAACCCTTCCGTTTACGCTTCACCGGCAACTCCTGCGGACATTCTGCACAGGCAGCCTGAAGATCAGCCCTCCTGCCTGCACACCTGCCCTGGCAAACTCTTATTCTTATTCTATGCTCTGTTCTTCTCTATCTTTCACTTCTGTCCTCTGAATATCGTTCTCACGCCTCCGTATCACTCCCATGATACGATTCTTCTCCATCTTTCAGTTCTGTCCTCTGGAGATTACCATCTTACAGATAGGATTTCCCATAGAGGAAAATTTCTCCTCATATTCCGTCATTACATTTCCCTCAGACATCTGAGCATCATGATGCAGATCAAAGGTAAATGCATCCAGATTCCATCCTTCATCTTTCACCTCTTCCAGGGAAAACTCAAACAGCTCTCTGTTATCTGTCTTAAACTCTACCTTACCCTCTGGCACCAGGATCTGATCATATCGTGTCAGAAACTGCCTGGAAGTCAGGCGTCTTTTCGCATGACGTGCCTTTGGCCAGGGATCAGAGAAATTCAGGTAAATCTTATCCACCTCACCCTTTGCAAAAATCTCCGGCAAAAGTCTGGCATCCACCCGCATAAAATAAAGATTCGGATAAGTGATCCCCTCCTGCTCCAGTTCCGCCCTCTTCTGCAGCCCTCTCAGAAGCACGCTATCGTACATCTCAATTCCTACATAATTAATTTCCGGATGCAACCTGGCCAGATCCATAAGAAAACGTCCTTTTCCCATACCAACCTCAATATGAAGGGGCTGCTTTTTCTCAAACACATCTCCCCAACTTCCCTTATGCTTCTCCGGCTCCTGAACTACATAAGCACTCTCCAAAATCGCATCCTGCGCTCCCGGTATATTTCTTAATCTCATAAATCCTCCTGATACCCTTTCTATCGTCATGGGGATAAAAACCCCAACATCATCTTTATAACGTACCATAACCGCCCCCTCCCGTCAACCACCATCCACACTGCTGTCAGCCTCACCAATCCCCTGTGTTACTGTTCGTTCCCTTCTTCACAATACACTTCCCTACTTGCTCATAACCAAATAACTGCTCCGCTGCTTCGGTAAATAATTATCAAATTTTTACCCATATGCAAAATTTAGATGGTTTTTTTCTCCAAATAGGTGTATGATATCTAACAGATATTACTATTTTGCACATAGTACATCTATCTTTTTTGTAAAATTTTGCCAACAAAGGAGGTTGAAGATGGAGCAGATACTTAACAAATTATCTGAAATCGAACTTACAGCCCAGCACATCATGGAAGACTGTAATCAGACTAAGCAGCAGCTATCTGCAGAAGCAGAAAAAAACTGCCAGGATTACGACCAACAGCTGGAAGCTCAGACCACTGCCCAGATCCGGCAGATCCGTCAGAAACTGGAAGAGGAAAAAGATACACGCCTTTCTGCCTTGCGTGCAGAAACAGAAGCAACCTTTTCCGCTCTGGACACATATTACGATGAAAATCACGTGCGCCTTTCCAAAGAACTTTTCCAGAAGATCCTGGAACTGTAAAAAGCGCTGTTAATAGGAAAGGAAGTGAACACAAAATGGGAGGTGTACTCTCCTACAGCGGACTTTCCACGAAAATCCGCGCAATGCAAAGCCGGCTGACCACTATGGACCAGTTTGAAGAAATCCTTCAGCTGGCAGATGTCCAACAGGTAGCCGCCTATCTGAAACGAATGCCGGAATATTCCTCCAAATGGAATTCACTGGATGAAACCACTCTGCACAGAGGGCAGATTGAAAAGCTTCTAAAGAAATCTATTTTCCAGAATTTCTCCAGGCTCTACCATTTTGCCAATCCGGAACAGCGCAAATTCCTGGATCTGTATTCCAGTCGTTATGAAATCCGTGTACTCAAGGAGGTCATGACCAATATTTTCGACCACCGTGCCACGGACCCTGTAGATGTCTCCCCTTACCGGGATTTTTTCCGACATCACTCCAATATTGATGTGGACCGGCTCACCACCTGCACCACTATGGAGGAGCTGATCAACAGCCTGAAAGGAAACGAATTCTATCATCCCCTGTGTAAAATCCAGGAGCATGAAAACGCCCTGCTTTTTGATTACGGCATGGCACTGGATCTGTATTACTTCACACAGATCTGGAATCTGAAAAAGAAGCTTTTCAGCGGCAAAGACCTGGAAGAAATTACCCGGACCTACGGTGAGAAATTTGATATGCTGAATCTGCAGTTTATCCAGCGTTCCAAACGCTGTTATGGTATGCAGCCGGCAGACATTTATGCCCTGCTGATCCCAATGAACTACAAACTGAAAAAGGAAGAGATTACCGCTCTGGTAGAGGCTCCCACTGACGAAGAAATCCGCAGGATTTTCCGGAAGACCTGGTATGGCGCCAAATATGACAAACTGTCTATAGCCAACCTTGAGGAATTCTACAACTATATTCTGCGAACTGTCCTGGAAAAGGAAGCACACCGGAATCCATACTCTGTGGCTATGATCTATTCCTATTTATACCACAAGGAACATGAGGTAAACCGTCTGACCATCGCCATTGAGTGCGTTCGCTACGGTGTGGCTCCCGCAGAAGCCATAGAATATATTAAGAACAATTAACCAAACAGGAGGTGACAATATGATTGAGAAAATGAAATTCCTGAGCATTACCGGGCCCAAGGCCGATATTGACCGGGTGGTAAATACCTACCTGTCCAAATACGAGATCCATCTGGAAAATGCTCTCTCTGAGCTGACCACAGTTCAGAACCTGACTCCTTTCCTGGAGATCAACCCTTACAAGGAGGCACTGAACACAGCCAATCTGTTCTGCGAGGAACTGAACAGCTTTACAGCCGATACTGTAAAAGCTGAGACAGCACAGGCTGCAGCTCAGACAATGGATGTGGAGACAGCACTGGATACTATCCGCCGCATTCAGACAGTCTACCAGGATCTGGACAAAAAGCGGTCTGATCTGAAGAATCAGCTGACTACTGTGGACGAATCCCTGCGAGTGATCCGGCCTTTCCGTAATCTCGACTTTGATATTTCCTCAATCCTGAAATTCCGGTTTATCCGTTTCCGTTTCGGAAGGATAGGAAAGGAATATTACCAGAAATTCGAAAGATACATCTACGATAATCTGGATACTATCTTTATTAAATGTGACGAAGATGACCAGTATATCTGGGGAATGTACTTTGTTCCGGAACCTGAATCCCAGAAGGTAAAGGCTGTATACTCCTCTATGCACTTCGAGAAGATTTACATGCCGGACTCTTATGAAGGCACTGCAAGAGAAGCTTTTGAGCAGCTTGCCCAAAAACGAAGCCTGATCCTGTCAGATTTCAACACTGTCAGCCAGAAGAGAAATGATTTTCTCATTTCCCACTGCCGGGAAATTCTTGCTGCCCAAGCTGCCATTGCCAGACTTTCCGGCAACTTTGATATTCGCAAGCTGGCAGCCTGTACCAAGGGCAAGGGCGAAAATGATATCTTCTATATCTTATGTGGATGGATGACGGAAAAGGATGCCCATTCCTTCCAGACAGATATCAAGGATGACAGCAAAATTTTCTGCATTATTGATGGTGAGGACGATGAGCATATCCAGCCTGAAACTCACCAGCAGCCGCCAACCAAGTTAAAAAATCCGAAGCTTTTCAAGCCTTTTGAAATGTATATCAATATGTATGGCCTTCCGGCTTACAATGAGATGGATCCCACCTGGTTTGTGGCCATCACTTATTCCTTTATCTTCGGCGCCATGTTCGGAGATGCAGGACAGGGACTGCTGTTGTTTATCGGCGGTTTCCTTCTTTACAAATTCAAACACATTGCACTGGCAGGCATCATCAGCTGTGCAGGTGTATTTTCCACTATCTTCGGAATCCTGTTTGGAAGCTTCTTCGGCTTTGAAAACCTGTTTCCGGCATTGTGGCTGCGCCCGATGAATAATATGATGACCGTACCCTTTATCGGTAAACTGAATACGGTATTTATTGTTGCCATCGGTTTTGGTATGGGACTTATCCTTCTGTGCATGGTCTTCAATATCATCAATGCATGGAAAGCACACGATACAGAGCATATCTGGTTCGACACCAACTCTGTGGCAGGTCTGGTCTTCTACGGCTCTGCTACCGTTTCCATCGCACTGATCCTCACAGGACATACACTTCCGGGAGGAATCCTGCTCTTTATCATGTTTGGCATACCACTGAGCCTGATCTTCTTCAAGGAGCCCCTTACAGCTCTGGTGGAAAAAAAATCTGAGGTTATGCCAAAGGAAAAAGGAATGTTCATTGTACAGGGTCTGTTCGAAATGTTCGAAGTCCTGCTGAGCTATTTTTCCAATACACTTTCCTTTGTCCGTATCGGAGCCTTCGCAGTCAGCCATGCAGCTATGATGGAGGTTGTGCTCATGCTTGCCGGCTTTGAAAGCGGCCATCTGAACTGGATAGTAGTAATTCTGGGAAACCTTTTTGTAAGCGGTATGGAGGGTCTGATCGTAGGTATCCAGGTCCTTCGTCTGGAATACTATGAAATGTTCAGCCGCTTCTACAAAGGTACAGGACGCAAATTTGAGCCATTCCGCCCTACAAAATAATAAAAAAATCAACGAATAAAAAGGAGATCAATTATGACAACAATAGCACAGATTATTTTAGCAATCGCACTGGTACTCAGTATTATCCTTCCCTTCGGCTACTATCTCATCGGTGAGAAAAACCGGGGACGTTACAAAACCGCCATTGGTGTAAACGCATTTTTCTTCTTTGGCACCATGCTTATCGCCATCGCAGTTATGTTTACAGGTGCTTCCTCCGTACAGGCAGCAGCAGGCTCTGAGGCAGGACTTGCTACAGGTATGGGCTACATTGCAGCAGCTCTTGTAACCGGACTTTCCTGTATCGGCGGTGGTATTGCCGTAGCCAGTGCGGCAAGTGCAGCCCTGGGCGCGATCAGCGAGGATCAGAGTATCCTTGGTAAATCCCTTATTTTCGTAGGTCTTGCAGAAGGTGTTGCCCTCTATGGACTGATCATCTCCTTCATGATCCTGGGACAGTTATAAGATGCAGATGTTTCTGATCAGCGACAATATCGATACCTATACAGGGATGCGGCTGGCAGGTGTAGAGGGTGTGGTTGTCCACACACATAATGAATTAAAGGATGCCCTGGAAAAGGCCATCTCCAACAAAGAGATCGGGATCATCCTCCTGACCGAGAAATTCGGCAGAGAATTCCCCTCTATCATTGACGATGTGAAGCTCCATCACAAAACCCCTCTGATCATCGAAATCCCGGACCGGCATGGTACCGGACGAAAACCGGATTTCATCACATCCTATGTAAATGAAGCAATCGGATTGAAGCTATAAGGTATGAATAAAAACAACAGGCAGGTATTAGCATGACAATTGATGAAAAACTCAGCCATTTCTATGATGTTACTATAGAGGATGCCCAGGCAAAAGCAGCCGGCATCCTGGAAGAACACAGAAAAGCTCTGGCACAAATGACAGAAAAACACAAGGCTGACAGCCAGGAAAACGCCCAGGTACAGATCAAGGCAGAAACTGCCAATGCCAGACGCGAGATTAATAAAGCACTTTCTGCAGAACAGCTTACCATCAAACGTGACTGGACCAAAAAACAGAACGAATTAAAAGAAAAGCTTTTTGCAGAAGTAAAAACACAGCTGGAAAATTTCCGAAATACCCCGGATTATCCGGCTTATCTGGAAAGCAAAATCAAAGAAGCCCTGGATTTCGCAGAGCAGGATAAGATTAATATCTACATCTCTCCTGAGGACAGTGCCCTTCTTCCGGATCTGGTAGAACGCACAAAAGCCTTCATTACAGTTTCTGCTGAAGACTTCCTTGGAGGGATCAAGGCAACGATCCCCCACAAAAATATCCTGATCGACCATTCTTTCGCAGGAAATTTCCAGGCAGTATACAAAGAATTCAAATTTGACGGAGGGCCAAAGCATGAGTAATACAGGTATTATCTACGGTGTCAACGGCCCGGTCATTTATCTGAAAGGTGACAGCGGCTTCAAAATCTCCGAGATGGTCTATGTAGGTCCTGAAAATCTGGTAGGTGAGATCATTGGCCTGAAAAAAGGCATGACAACTGTACAGGTTTTCGAGGAAACCACAGGACTGAAGCCTGGCGATACAGTTACAGGTACCGGAGATGCCATCTCCGTGCTTCTGGGACCCGGAATCATCCACAACATTTTTGATGGTATCCAGCGTCCTCTGGATGAGATTGCCAAAGCCTCAGGTAAATATATTTCCCGTGGTGTCAGCGTAGACTCCCTTGACACACAGAAAAAATGGAACACACATATTACAGTAAAAGAAGGGGATGTAGTAGGACCTGGATCCATTATCGCAGAGACCCAGGAGACTGACTCCATCCTGCATAAATCCATGGTTCCTCCCAATCTGACAGAGGCTACCGTAATCCATGCGGCAGCTGACGGAGAATACACAATTCTGGAACCCATCGTAACGATCCAGTTTGCAGACGGAACCACCAAGGATCTGGCACTGGCACAGAAATGGCCAATCCGTATTCCCAGACCTACCCACCAGCGCTTCCCTGCAAGTGTACCGCTGGTTACAGGACAGCGTATCCTGGACACCCTTTTCCCAATTGCAAAGGGCGGTACTGCTGCAGTTCCCGGAGGTTTCGGTACAGGTAAGACCATGACCCAGCATCAGATCGCCAAGTGGTCTGACGCAGATATCATCATCTATATCGGCTGTGGAGAGCGTGGAAATGAAATGACCCAGGTTCTGGAGGATTTCAGTAAGCTGATCGACCCCAAATCCGGCAATCTGATGATGGACCGTACCACCCTGATCGCCAATACCTCCAACATGCCTGTTGCAGCTCGCGAGGCTTCTATTTATACAGGTGTGACCCTTGCTGAATATTACCGGGATATGGGCTATGATGTAGCCATCATGGCAGACTCCACTTCCCGTTGGGCAGAAGCTCTCCGTGAGCTGTCCGGACGTCTGGAAGAGATGCCTGCAGAAGAAGGCTTCCCTGCATACCTTGCCTCCAAGCTTTCCGCTTTCTATGAACGTGCAGGAATGATGCAGAACTTAAACGGAACCGAAGGCTCTGTTTCCATTATCGGAGCAGTTTCCCCCCAGGGCGGTGACTTCTCAGAGCCTGTTACCCAGAATACCAAGCGATTCGTCCGCTGCTTCTGGGGACTGGACAAGGCACTGGCTTATGCCCGCCATTTCCCTGCTATCCACTGGCTCACCAGCTACAGCGAATATCTGGAAGATCTGACCCCCTGGTACAGAGAACATGTCTCTCCCAAATTTGTAGCAGACAGAAATCAGCTCATGGCTATCCTGAACCAGGAAAGCTCCCTCATGGAGATTGTTAAGCTGATCGGAAGTGATGTTCTCCCGGATGACCAGAAGCTGACTCTGGAAATTGCCAGAGTAATCCGTCTGGGCTTCCTCCAGCAGAACGCCTTCCATCAGGAGGATACCTGCGTACCTATGGAAAAGCAATTCAAAATGATGGAGATCATTCTCTATCTCTACGAGAAATGCCGCGCCCTGATCAACCGTGGAATGCCGGTTTCCGTACTGAAGGAGGACAATATCTTCGAGCGGATCATTTCTATTAAATATGATGTACCAAACAATGAACTGGACAGATTTGAACAATACCACAAAGACATTGATACCTTCTATGACAAAGTCATGGAGAAAAACGGCTGATAACAGAGAGGAGAAGTTTATATGGCAATTGAATATTTAGGACTAAGCGAAATAAACGGCCCTCTGGTTGTCCTGGAAGGCGTGAAAAACGCTTCCTATGAGGAAATCGTAGAATTTCACATGGATGACGGAACACGTAAGATCGGCCGTATCATAGAGATCTATGAGGACAAAGCTGTTATCCAGGTTTTTGAAGGAACAGACAGCATGTCCTTAAGCAACACCCACACCAGACTGACCGGACATCCCATGGAGATCGGGCTTTCCCCTGAGATCCTGGGACGTACCTTTAACGGTATCGGACAGCCCATTGACGGACTGGGCGATATCACTCCTGAGGTAAACTTAAATATCAACGGACTGCCTCTGAACCCGGTAGCCCGTGAATATCCCCGTAACTATATTAACACCGGTATTTCCGCCATCGACGGACTGACCACCCTGATCCGTGGCCAGAAGCTGCCCATCTTTTCCGGCAATGGTCTGCCCCACGATAAGCTGGCTGCACAGATCGTACAGCAGGCCTCTCTGGGCGAGGATTCCGATGAGAAATTTGCCATTGTTTTCGCAGCAATGGGCGTTAAATATGATGTAGCAGAATTTTTCCGCCGCACCTTTGAGGAAAGCGGAGCCTCCGATCACGTAGTTATGTTTCTGAACCTGGCCAATGACCCGGTAGTAGAGCGTCTTCTTACACCGAAAATCGCCCTGACTGCTGCCGAATATCTTGCCTTTGAAAAAGGCATGCACATTCTGGTCATCCTGACAGATATTACCTCCTTCTGTGAGGCCATGCGTGAGGTATCCTCCTCCAAGGGAGAAATCCCTTCCAGAAAGGGCTATCCCGGTTATCTGTACAGTGAACTGGCTACCCTGTATGAACGGGCAGGTATTGTAAAAGGCAAACCAGGCTCTGTAACACAGATTCCGATCCTGACCATGCCAAATGATGATATCACCCATCCGATCCCTGACCTGACCGGATATATCACCGAAGGCCAGATCGTACTGGACCGCCAGCTCCATGGCCAGGCAATCTATCCGCCTATCAATGTACTGCCTTCTCTTTCCCGTCTGATGAAGGACGGCATTGGTGAGGGCTACACAAGAGCAGACCATCAGGATGTAGCCAACCAGCTCTTCTCCTGCTATGCCAAGGTTGGAGATGCCAGAGCCCTTGCCTCTGTTATCGGTGAGGACGAGCTCTCTCCACTGGATAAAAGATATCTGGTATTTGGCAAAGCCTTTGAGAGTGAATTTGTAGGCCAGTCTGAGACAGAAAACCGAAGTATCACTGAGACCCTGGATAAAGGCTGGGAGCTTCTTGGACTGCTTCCAAGGGAAGAACTTGACCGAATCGATACCAAAATCCTGGATCAGTATTACCATGAGACAGTACGCTAGAGAAGTGAGGTGATTACATGGATCCCAATACCTTTCCCACCAAGGGAAATCTCATACTTGCCAAAAACTCCCTGAAGCTCTCCCGCCAGGGCTATGAGCTGATGGACAAAAAGCGTAATATCCTGATTCGTGAAATGATGGATCTGATCAATCAGGCCAAGGATATCCAGACACAGATCGACGTCACCTTCCGTACTGCATATGCAGCTCTCCAGAAGGCAAATATGGAAATCGGTATCGCCTTTGTACAGCAGATTGCAGGCACAGTTCCCATTGAGAACTCCATCCGGATCAAAACCCGAAGCGTTATGGGTACAGAGATTCCTCTGGTGGAATATGAGCCCACCACCAACCGGCCGACCTACGCTTACTACAGTACCAAAATGTCCCTGGATGAAGCTAAGGCAGCCTTTGAAAAAGTAAAAGAGCTGTCCATCCGCCTTTCCATGGTGGAAAACGCAGCCATCCGTCTGGCGGCCAATATCAAAAAGACGCAGAAACGTGCCAACGCACTGAAGAATATTACCATACCAAAATATGAAACACTGACCAAGGATATTCAGAATGCGCTGGAAGAAAAAGAACGTGAGGAATTCACCAGATTAAAAGTAATCAAAAGGATGAAGCAGGGAGCATAGCTGCAAATCCGGAATCAAAAAATTGCCAGGTAGTTATTTCCTGGCAATTTTTATTTTTCTGTAGAAATATTGCTAATGTCTGTTCCCTTCTCAGTAATCTGATGTGCCTGCTGACCTGTAGAATTATGCAAAATTCAGTTTTCATATTATGTGGAAAAGTATTTTTCAGACTATATTCTATGTGGATTATTAGATATTACAGACTTATTACATATATTTTACGTTGCGTTTCATATCCATCTGAATCGCCCATAACCCTTTCCCTGCTCACAGATTCTTTCATTCCGATATTCAGCCTGATTCCAAATCAAATTCAATAATATTCTGAAATCAATCCTATATATCTCTATATTTTATCTTTTTCCCAAAATATTCTATGATTATTAGAATATAAAAAAGTCAATAGACTTCTTATATCTTTTTTAATATTTATGTCGATTTATCACTTTATACAAAACATTTGTTTTTTTCTTTTTTATGTAAATCAAGTATTCCACACACATAAAATGTGGATAATGTGGATAACTTTGTGCATAACTCTATTTTATAGGCTTTTCCTCAATTCTCATGTGTGGAAAAAATGTGTATGGTTTTCCACACCTTTTTCTTTTTTCGACAAAATTTGTGCAAAATGTTGAAAGTTCGATTTTCATCTCTGTTCTGCGCAAAAATACAACAAAAGGAGCCATAGGCTCCTTATGCATTCTCTATAAGATATTTCTGGGCAGAGACCACAGCATTGGCACCATCGGCCACTGCAGTTACCACCTGGCGGAGCATCTTTGTACGGACATCTCCTGCAGCAAAAATCCCCGGCGTACCGGTAATGCCTTCCTCTCCTGCAATAATATATCCGGTCTCATCCAAGGGCACCAGCTCTCCCAGCCATTGGGTATTGGGAATAATCCCCACAGCAATAAATACGCCATCTGTATGGATCACAGATTCCTGTCCTGTCTTCACATTGGAAAGCTTCACTCCTGTCACCTGCTCTGCTCCCTGTATTTCCACAGCAACACTGTCCCAGATGATTTCCACATTCTCGCAGGATCTCAGGCTATCCTGCAGGATCCTGTCCGCACGGAACTCATCCCGCCTGTGGACAACATACACCTTCTCGCAGATCCTTGCCAGGAAAATGGCATCCTCCACTGCAATATTACCGCCGCCGATCACCACAGCCCTTTTATTTTTGAAAAAGGCACCGTCACAGGTTGCACAGTAAGAAACTCCCATACCGGACAATTCTGCCTCCCCCGGAATATCCAGAGTACGGTGGCTGGCACCGCAGGCCAGAACCACAGTTTTCGCTCTGTATTCATGCTTTTTTGTGCGGATGATCTTCTCACTGCCGGCATTCTCCACAGCCAGAACTTTCCCCCTGACAGGAGCAATTCCCAGCTTTTCCGCGTGATTTCCCATAGCCTCTCCCAGATCCATCCCTGAGATTCCCGGAAGCCCCGGATAATTATCCACCTCATAAGTATTCAGCACCTGGCCTCCCTCTACAAACTGATTATCCAGCCACAAAGCCTTCAATCTGCCCCTGACTGCATAAATTGCCGCACTGATCCCCGCCGGACCAGCCCCCAGAATCGCTATATCGTAAAGTTCTGACATCTCTCATACCTCCGTATTTTATGGAATCGCTATAGTAATAATAGCATACTGCCCCTCTGTTTCCAATAAGATAGTAAAAAGTCCTCCTTCGAGGTTTCTATGAAAATTCTGAAAAAAATACTTGCCCTCACACTGGTCTTTGCCCTGGGGATAGGTGCAGGGTATGTGTCCGAACATCCTGTCACAGAAAATTCCCGTTTCCAGGCCTTCACAGAAAAGCTTTTCCAGACTGAAGTCTCCGCCAATGCCCTGACCCTCCACTATACACTGGCAGACCCGGCAGGGGCAGGTATCCGCCCCACAGAAATGACCCTGGGCGCCCTGGACACAGATTCTTCTGAAACAACCCGGCTCTGTAACGAATATGAGAACCTACTTCGTTCCTTCTCTTACTCCAGATTGTCCAGAGACAATCAGCTTACACTGGATATGCTGCTTCTGTATTTCCACACCCGCGCTTCCCTGGGAGAAAATTACATACTGGAGGAACCTCTGGGGCCAAGTCTGGGAATCCAGGCTCAGCTGCCTGTCCTGCTGGGAGAATATGCCTTTCACTCCACCAGAGATCTGTCCGATTACCTGAAGCTTCTGGGCACCATCCGGCCTTACTTCCATAGTATTCTCCAATTTGAAGAAAAAAAATCCCAGGCTGGCCTCTTTATGAGTGATGCCACCCTGGATCGTATTCTGACTCAATGCCGTTCTTTTATCCGTGACCCCAATTCCAACTACATGGATGAGCTTTTCGCCCAGCGCCTGAAAACCTTCGGGAAGCTGACAGAAAAGGAGCAGAACCATCTCCTTGCCTTCCATCACCAACTGATCACAAAGCAGGTGATCCCTGCTTACCAGGAGCTGATAGACGGACTGGAGAAGCTGCGAGGCACAGGCAAGACCAGCCGTGGGCTGGCATACTTCCCCGGAGGCAGAGAATACTACCAGTATCTTCTGCGTATCCAGACCGGCTCCTATGTTCCCGTAAAGCAGATCCAGAAACGGCTCTCTGATCAGCTTCTAGCGGATTTCAGGCAGATCAAAGCTCTCATACAGACAGATTCCTCCCTGGTTGCTTCTCTGCAGAAATATTCCGGCCAGATTTCCCTTACTCCTGAACAAATGCTAAAAGAACTTCCCGGACTGATGAAAGAGGATTTCCCCCTATTAAAAAATATCTCCTATGAAGTCCGCCAGGTTCATCCCTCCATGAAAAAATTCCTGAGCCCTGCCTTTTATCTGACTCCTCCGGTGGATACCCAGACTCCCAATGTAATCTACATCAACAACTCCAAAGGCACCTCCAGCCTGGAGCTTTTTGGCACCCTGGCCCACGAAGGCTTTCCCGGACACCTGTATCAGACCGTATCCTTTGCCAGAAGCGCTCCTGACAATATCCGCTATCTGATCACCAGTCCCGGATATATAGAGGGCTGGGCAACCTATGTGGAAGGCTACGCATACAGATATGCAGCCTCACTGATCTATGATATTATGAAAAATTCCGCTGCTGCCACCTCTGATGACACACTCAACTCTGCGCCTGACCGGAAGCTTATCCAAAATGCTACACAGCTGGCATGGCTCAGCCGCAGCACCAACCTGTGTCTCTATTCCCTGCTGGACATCGGCATCCACTACGAGGGCTGGGATCAGGGCAGAACCACAGCTTTTCTCAAAGCCTTCGGCATCACCCAGGAATCTGCAGTAAAAGAAATCTACCAGTACATCGTAGAAACTCCCGGCAATTACCTGAAATATTACTGGGGCAGCCTGAATTTCCAGGATCTGCAGACACGCTGCAGGAAACAACTGGGCCATGATTTTAATCTGAAGGATTTTCACCGCCGGATCATGGAAATCGGCCCTGTACAGTTCCCGGTGCTGGAAAAATATCTGTTCCTTTCCTATGCCTGATAGCTGCGGAAAAATTTCTGCAGCTTGGTAAGGGCCCGGGTCAGGGCCTCTGTCTCCTCCACATTCAGATCCTTCAGGATTGCCAGAACCATTTTCTCATGGAAATCCCTGTGATGACAGAAAGCCTTCTCCCCCTTCTCTGTGAGAGAAATCAATACTACTCTGCGGTCCTCTTCACTGCGCACACGCTGGATATATCCCTTCTTTACCAGGTTATTCACTGCAATGGTCAGGGTGCCCACAGTCACATTCAGCGCCCTGGCTACTGTGGACATATTTTTCTGCTCCCGGATCCCCACTGCATCCATAATGTGCATATCATTTACAGAAATATTTTTATACTCCGGCGTGATCAGCGCCCGCTCTTCCAGATCCAGAATCTCATTAAACAAATTTACAAGCACATCATTGATCGCCTCATAATGGTTCATCCGGTCCTCCCCCTTTCACATATCAGTCACTGTCTCAGTTCTCAGTAACCTTTGTCTCTCATTATACACTATATTACTTTGCCTTACAAAGCATTTTTAGCCATTTTTTATCTGAAAATACAGTTGGTAAATACCTCTTTCTTTCAATAGTAAAGTTTGATATAATCATTACAATAATAATTCTGCCATTATCTATGGTATCAAAGGATAGATTTTATGAAAAAAAATAATATTCCCCTTAATTTCAGGGAAAAAAATAATTCAAGGATCAGTCTGCTATGTTCCGCGGCAGTTCTGATCGTACTGGTTTTCCTGATGCATCAGCTGGACTACGGCCTGATCACCAAGCCTGAGGAAAAAGCCGCCCAGGAAGCACAGAAGAAGGAAGAAGAGGCAAAAAAAGCTGCGGAAACCCCGGAGATCACCACTGCAAGTGTGATTGCAGTCGGAGACAATCTCTATCACAGTAAGCTGTACGAATCCGGCGAGTATGATTCCGGCACCTGGAATTATGACCATATTTATGCCAATGTTCTGGATGAGATCCAGGCTGCAGATGTGGCTATGATCGACCAGGAGACTGTCTTTGCTCCGGATCATGATTCCGTCAGTACCTACCCCTCCTTTGCAACTCCCCAGGAGGTTGGAGATGCCATCATCAAGGCAGGCTTCGATGTAGTGGAATCTGCCACCAACCATGCAGATGATTATGGATACGATTACCTGAAAACCACTCTGGATTTCTGGAGTTCCAAATATCCCACAATTCCTGTGCTGGGTATCCACTCCACCCAGGAGGACGCAGACATCGTCAAGGTCAAAGAAGTAAACGGGATCAGGATTGCTTTTCTTGATTATACATATGGCACCAACAACTCAGGTGCAGGGGAAGGCTACGAATACATGATCGACATCTTTGACAAGGACAAGATCACCACTATGATCCAGAAAGCCAAATCCATCTGTGACTGCCTTATTTTTGTTGCTCACTGGGGTACAGAAGATGAGACCATGCCGAACGAATATGAGAAGCAATGGGCTGCCTTCCTTATGGAGCAGGGCGTAGATGTGATCATAGGCGGACATCCTCACGTGCTTCAGCCTTATGGCCGTCTCTCAGATGACCAGGGACACAGCACACTGGTATTCTATTCTCTGGGAAATTTTGTTTCCACGCAGCAGGAGCTGCCGGAACTGCTGGAGGGTATGGCAAGCTTTACCATTCAGAAAACAACTCTTAACGGCAAGAGCACAATTGAGATTCTTTCACCTGAAGTAAAGCCTATGGTTATGCACTACAACCATGATGCAGGAGAATACGGCCCCTATATGCTCTCTGATTATACAGAGGAGCTGGCTTCCCAGCACAGCGTCCGCAATGTGATCGGTGATGAATTCACCCTGGCAAACCTCCAGGCCAAATTCAAGGAAATCATGTCCATGAATGTGAAGCCGTCCACCAACACCAACCTGCTGAACGTAAAATTTGACTGGCAGGGCAACATGATCGACAAAACTACAGGAAATGTGGTAGAGGATACAGAATCCATCCATTCCTGGGAATACCTGAGTTCATCGGGAGATACTTCGGATTCTTCCGGCACAGGAGATTCTTCTGACACAGGAGATTCCTCCGAGGATGACGGAGACTCCTATGATGAATCCTATGACAGTTCCTATGATGACGGATCCTATGACGAATCCTACGACAATTCCTATGATGACGGATCCTATGACGAATCCTATTAACGATTGATAATCTGTGAAATGAAATAAACATCTGATTTCACTCACTTGTGTTATCCGGCAGTTACCTTGTCGGTGTATGCAGGCTGAGCACTATGAAATCAGATGTTTTCTTTTTATTTTTACAGATATATAACTATTGAATTATTTTATATTCCCAGCAATCTGTGTGTATTTTCCCTGGTGACCTCAATAACCTCCTCAGGAGACACCTGCTTTAGTTCTGCAATCGCCTGAACTACATAGGGCAGATACAGAGAAGAATTGCGTTTACCACGATTGGGCTCCGGAGCCATGTACGGACAGTCTGTTTCCAGCACCAGCTGTGACAGAGGTGCATACTGTACAACCTCCTTCAGCTTCTTTGCATTTTTAAAGGTAACTACACCTCCAATTCCCAGGTAAAGTCCCATATTCAAATATTCTGCGGCGATCTCACGGCTATAGGAAAAACAGTGAATAATTCCTCCATACATGCCTCCCTGCATATATTCCCTGACAATATTCAAGGTATCCTCCGCTGCATCACGGCTGTGGATCATAAAAGGAAACTTCTCCTCCCGGGCAATCTCCATCTGGGCACGGAACATCTTCTGCTGTATCTCATGTTCCTTTTTCTCCTTATGCCAGTAATAATCCAGACCAATCTCTCCAATGGCGATCATCTTGTCCATATGGGAAATACGGCGAATCTCTGCTAGCGTTTCCTCTGTCATCTGCTCTGCATCATCCGGATGCACTCCCACAGCTCCGTATATAAACGGATACTTTTCAATCAGCTTCACAGTATCCTGCAAGCCATCTATAGATGCACAGACATTTACAAGCTTCTCGATTCCATGCTCCTGCATAGATGCAAGAAGCACCTCCCTGTCCGCGTCAAAAGCCTCATCATCATAATGGGCATGGGTATCTATGATCATTTTTTAACTCCTCCTTTGGCTTGTCCACATTTTTCAGCAAAAAGCGAGACTCTTACCGCACACGCTATGTGTAGTAAGAGTCTCGCCGTTTCATCACGATACGGATGGAATCTTTACCCGTTGAGACTGATGACACTGCAAATCTACATCTGCCACCTACTCCCTGTTATATATTCCACTATAGACTGCCTGGGAAGTTTTGTCAAGCTATAATTGAAAATTGTGGAGGATTTTCGTTATAATTATTACCGTTCACTCCGTTCTCGGTAATACGCCTCACAAGATAAGCTTTTTAGCAGATTTCTGCTCCTGCCGGCATTTCTTTCTCCGGAACCATGAGGGAGAGATTTCCATCTGCATCTTCTGCACAGAGGATCATTCCTTCACTGAGGATTCCTGCAAGTTTGGCAGGTTTCAGGTTAGTCACTACCATTACTCTTTTGCCAACCATTTCCTCTGCACTGTAATGCGCTTTAATTCCTGATACAATCTGACGTACCTGGCTTCCGATCTGTACCTGTGAGCAAAGAAGTTTTTTGGATTTCTTTACTTCCTCACAGGAGATAATCTTGCCCACCTGGAACTGAAGTTTTTCAAAATCATCAAATGTGATCTCCGGTTTTGCTTCCATATCCATCACATCTTCTTTTTCCTCTGCTGGCTCTTCTGCTTTTGGCGGATGGAGCTCTGCTACCTTTTCCATTACCTCTTTCAGGTCCAGACGTGCAAAAAGAATCTCAGGTTTCTCAGTTACCTTGTTTCCTGACGGATACAGACCAAATGTATTAAGATCCTCAAGAGTTCTGTCTTCTGCACTTAACTGAGCAAGGATTCTCTCTGTCGTTTCCGGCATAAAGGATTTCAGAAGAGTTGCACCAATGCAGATTCCCTCAACCAGGTTGTAGAGAACTGTTGCAAGGCGGTCTTTCTTCTCCTCATCCTTTGCAAGTGCCCATGGCATTGTCTCGTCAATATATTTGTTGCAGCGTTTAAAGATTGTAAATACCTCTGTCATCGCATCTGCTACACGAAGCTTGTCCATCTTTTCGTTTACTTTTGCAGGTACGGAGAGAATGAAGTTCTTAAGATCATCATCTACTGGCTCAGCTACACCCTTATTCTCCACAACACCGCCGAAGTATTTGTTGGACATGGAAATCGTACGGTTTACAAGGTTTCCAAGGGTATTTGCAAGCTCAGAGTTGAGACGCTCTACCATCAGCTCCCAGGTGATCACACCATCATTCTCAAATGGCATTTCATGAAGCACAAAGTAGCGGACTGCATCTACGCCAAAGAAATCTACCAGTTCATCTGCATAAAGTACATTTCCTTTGGATTTACTCATTTTGCCGTCGCCCTGGAGCAGCCATGGATGGCCAAATACCTGTTTCGGCAGCGGCAGATCCAGTGACATAAGGAAGATCGGCCAGTAAATTGTATGGAAACGGATAATATCTTTACCAATAAGGTGCAGGTCTGCAGGCCAGAGCTGTTTGAACTGCTCTGTGCTCTCACCGTCACAGTCATAGCCAATTCCTGTAATATAGTTAGTAAGGGCATCCAGCCATACATATACCACATGCTTCGGATCAAAATCTACCGGGATTCCCCATTTAAAGGATGTTCTGGATACACAGAGATCCTGAAGTCCCGGGAGAAGGAAGTTGTTCATCATTTCGTTCTTACGGGATTCCGGCTGAATGAAATCCGGATGTGTGTTGATATAGTCGATCAGCTTGTCTGCATATTTGCTCATTTTAAAGAAGTATGCTTCCTCCTTTGCAGGCACACAGGGACGTCCACAATCCGGACATTTGCCGTCTACCAGCTGGGATTCTGTGAAGAAGGATTCACAGGGAGTACAGTACATACCTTCGTAATGTCCCTTGTAGATATCTCCCTTTGCATACATTTTTTTGAAAATTTTCTTAACCTGTTTTTCATGGTCTTCATCTGTGGTACGGATGAATTTATCATAGGAAGTATTCATCAGATCCCAGATCCGTCTGATCTCTGTAGATACGTTGTCCACAAATTCCTTTGGAGTGATACCTGCTTCTTCTGCTTTTAATTCGATTTTCTGGCCATGCTCATCAGTTCCTGTCTGGAAGAATACATCATAGCCCTGCTGACGTTTATAGCGGGCAATAGCATCGGCAAGAACAACCTCATAGGTATTTCCGATGTGCGGCTTGCCGGAAGTATAAGCTATGGCAGTGGTAATATAATATTTCTGTTTTTCCATTGATCAGTTTCTCCTTTATTTTCAGTACAAATTACAAATCATCATTCTTATTGTATTATAGCGGTTTATGCAGAGATTGTAAACCTCAGTTTTTCAGCGGATATGTATGCTTCTGCTGCTGTAGAGCTGGCGCCAGATCATACGGAAAACCACAGTGGTAAAAGTAATTCCGGCAGACATGCTGGCAGCGAAGAGAAGGGTATAGGTTCCTTCTTTGGAAAAGCCGGCATAGTTTCTGTGCATGAGACAGTTCATGGCACGGTAGAGGGCAGCCCCGGGAATCAGTGGGATGGTGGCAGATACCAGGAATACAGTAACCGGTGTTTTGACCATACGGGCCATCACTTCTGCATAGAGAGTTGTCAGTACCGTGGAAATAAATCCGCAGAAATAGGGGTTTGCATTGATACAGGCAGCTGCCAGATAGGTTGCCCATGACAGAAAACCGCCGATGGTGGCAAATATTAATTTTTTCCCTCTGATGTTAAACAGGGCAGCAAAGCCCAGGGAACCAAGGAGTGCTGCCATTAACTGGATAAATTCCTTCATTTTCTTAGTCCTCTTTTATCCCAATATAAATCCTGCAAAGGTGAAGCCCAGAGCGATCACCAGAGCCAGCAGTATAGATTCCATAAAGCGTATCAGTCCTGTGATGGTGTCCCCGGAAAACATATCCCTCAGGGAATTGGTAAAGGCGATTCCGGGAATCAGAAGCATGATATTTCCTATGCTGATCAGATCTGCATGATCACCGATTCCGCTGTATACAGCCAGATTTGCCAGAAATCCTCCCACAGTGGAGCAGATCAGGGCTGTAATCAGAGAATTGACGGAACCTTTTTTCACGAGAGCTTCTATAAATTTCAGCAATACACCGATGATCGCTGAGGCTGCCATATCCTTCCAGTCTCCGCCGAAAAACACAGAAAAGGAACCGGAGACCAGGGCATAGATCAGAAGCTGCATCCCAAAGGAATAATGTGGTCTGTTCTGTATCTGTATCAGCTTTTCCTTTATCTCCTCATGGGTGGGCTTTTCCTGACAGATTTCCCTGGAAAGCTGATTCAGCTGGTCTACCCTGTCCAGGTCATTGACCATGCCGGAGACCCTGCGTGTCTGGGTGCAGACCCCGAAATCAGCTCCATATATGGTGGTAACAATACTGGAGGTAATAGAAAATACATCTGCCCTCTCCGCCCCGTATGCCAGGCAGATCCTGCGAATGGTATCCTCCACCCTTCCTACCTCTGCGCCGCTGACCAGCAGCTGTTCACCAATAGACATAGCACAATATAAATATTCTTCTGCTTCCCTTCGATTCATAGCTCTTACTCTCCTGATCTCTTAGACATCCCCACCCACTGCTTATTGCTTTTCACAATTGAAGCAGGGGACTTACTTGATTCGGGTCAAGCGGATATTCACAGTGACGTAGCAAAAAGAAATGCCCTTGCAGGAAAAATCCTGCAGGGCATTTTTTTACTGTTTTATATAACCTTCAGATTAGCCGAAGTATCTCTTAAGCA
The DNA here is from genome assembly GCF_052064155.1 of Blautia sp. HCP3S3_C12. Lineage (NCBI taxonomy): Bacteria > Bacillati > Bacillota > Clostridia > Lachnospirales > Lachnospiraceae > Blautia > Blautia sp. HCP3S3_C12. Next base: position 53,120 of record NZ_JBQHWC010000022.1, read on the forward strand.
GACCAGCGAATGCTTTTCCATGTCTAGCTTCGTCGCGAGCCATCTCGTGTACTGTATCGTGGATTGCATCCAGGTTAGCAGCTTTTGCACGTTTTGCAAGATCTGTCTTTCCTGCTGTTGCACCGTTCTCAGCTTCTACTCTCATTTCCAGGTTCTTCTTTGTGCTGTCTGTAACTACTTCGCCAAGTAATTCAGCGAATTTTGCAGCATGCTCTGCTTCTTCATAAGCTGCTTTCTCATAGTATAAACCGATTTCCGGATATCCTTCTCTGTGAGCAACTCTTGCCATTGCAAGATACATACCAACTTCAGAGCATTCACCCTGGAAGTTTGCTCTTAAATCAGCCATGATGTCTTCGCTGGATCCCTGAGCTACGCCTACTACATGCTCTGCAGCCCATGACATTTCAGCATCCTGTTTCACGAATTTGGAAGCCGGTGCTTTACATACTGGACAGGCTTCCGGAGCCTGCTCGCCTTCATAAACATATCCACATACACTACATACCCATTTTGTCATAATTAAGATCTCCTTTTCTTATTTTAATTTGTTTTGGTTACTGTCTTATAGATCACAGTAATATTTATTGTTTCAGAACCTGTCCCCAAAAATTCAGGCCAGTTCCGGCATTGCCTTCTGCCTTATAAAAAACAGATGATTTTTACTTTTCTTTGATAATAGTAATCGTTACTGTTTTCTACGCACTTAGATTAACATACTTGATAATAAAAATCAAGTTTTATTTTTATTTTTTTCTTCCGCCGTTTCCTTTTGCGTTTCTTTCAGACAATCCTCACAGAGTCCAAAAAATCTGGCGCTGTAGTCTGTGATTTTCCCTCCGAAGTTCTCACCGGCATTGTCCATAATATGATGAATCCCCTCACTTTCCAGATCCATGATCCGGTTGCAGCGGGTACACATAAAATGGCAGTGCCGCTCCGTACATCCGTCGAAATGATCCGCACCGGCAAAGGAGGACAGCTTCTTGATCTCTCCCAGATCTGCCAGCAAAGACAGATTCCTGTACACAGTTCCCAGACTGATATTGGGATAAATCAGCTTCATATTCTCATAAACTACATCAGCCGTAGGATGGTCTGTCCTGGTTTGCAGAAATTCCTTGATAGATTCTCTCTGGCGGCTGTATTTCAAAGTAGCCACAATTTTCCTCCTTTCTGATTATTTACTGTAACAGATAACTCTGTACTAGCATCCTGTTCAATATTAATAATCATTACTGATATTGTTATCATACGATATTGGAGTGTTTTTATCAAGTTATTTATAAAAAATTTGCTTCCCTTCATAAAATCCTATCCTTCTTTGCATAAAGAAACGGAGCCTTCTTTGACTCCGTTTTTTTATCTGCACGTACTTTATTTTGGGAAGCTTAACTGTGTTTCAACTGAAGTCGATTAACCTGATCTGCCAGAGCATTGATTTTGACCTCATTGATCATTATCCTGTTCATCCATGTAGCCGATACGTCCATCTTATTAATAAGGTTCAGATGATTCTCTGCGAGAATAGAAAGATTCCGGTCTGTTATGTTTTCCAGATGCAGCCTGAGATCCGCAAAATTATCTCTGGTCTCTTCCTCAAACCGCTCCTGGCGCTTCTCCATTCTCTCCATCCGGGAATCCAACCCATCCATCCGGGAATCCAGCCCATCCATACGGCTTTCAAGTCCATCCATACGAGTCCCAAGACCTCTGACTTCTGCCAGCACAGCTTCCAGTATTTCTCTATCTGTCACCATTTTTCACCTCCTTATAGCCCGTATCGTTCTTTTGTATAAAAATGATTATACCATCGTCCTCCCAATCCGTCCAGCAAAATCCCCTCATTCTTTACTGTCGTTCATTTTTTCCTCAATGGCCGCACCGACCCGGTTATAAACGGTCACCGCATCCTGAATATGAGGAATATTATTCACTTCACTTCCAGGTGCCCCTGCAGTAACAAAAATATATTCCCTGCCCTCAATCTCCGCAAAGCTCGCCAGACAATGTCCTGCCTCACTGGTATACCCAGTCTTACCGCCAAGTATTTTTCCACCTGTAACTGTGGGATCTGACAGATTTTTAAACATTGTACTGTAGTAAGTAATGCCATCAGGGTGGACATTGGTAATCCCCGTAGAATGTCTGGCAGTCTCAATAATCTCCCTGAACGTATCATTCTTAATACAATACTTCATCAACACTGCAATATCCTTCACCGTACTGTAATGATCCGGATTATGCAGCCCCGTAGAATCGCAGAAATGAGTATCAACCATCCCCAGCTTCTTCGCCTTCTTATTCATCAACTCCGCAAAATCCGCCTCCGATCCACTGATGGTATCCGCCAGCGCAATACAGCACTCCGCACCAGAAGGAAGCATAGCCCCATAAAGCAGATCCATAACCCGAACCTCCTCCCCCGGCTGAAACCCGGCCTGCGTAGCCCCTTCCTCATACAAACCCGCAAACATATCATCCGTCAACGTAATCTTCTCCTCCAGATCATCCAACTCCTCAATCCCCAGGATCACCGTCATAATCTTCGTCATAGAAGCCGGATAAATCCGCTCCTCCCCATTAATCTCCCCCAGGATCTTCCCACCCCGCGCCTGCATCAAAACAGCATCAGGACTATTGATCCCGGTAATATCCACCTCCCTCAAAACCGGCTGTTCAAACTGCGCAAACCACTCCTTCACACCCTTATCCCAGCCAATCATAATCACCATGGCACAGATCACAATAATCTCCACAAACACACAAAGCACAATCCGCCCCAGATTCGTCCCCCTGCGACTCCGGCCACTCCCAGATCTCCTCTTCCGACTCTGCTTCCTGTCTCTCACTACCAACACACTCCCCTCCCAACATTCCAAATGTTACTATTCACTCCGTTCCCAGCAACGCGCTTCGCGATGCACAGAGTTTATGCTCATCGCATAAATTTTTACTTGTATAACTATACCACACCACCCCCACCCCCTGTAACCCCATTATTATATTATCCCCCATTTCCTACTTCCCCCCATCCACACTTATTCCCCTCTATCCCATCCACCCTCATCCCCCATACCCGCCCCAACAAACTCACGATGGCGCAGCCAAAGCTGCGCCGAGCCCTCCCCCCTCATGCCCTTTGTGACGCGCAGCGCGGGGAAATGTTTGTGTCCGGACATATCTGCAGGCGTCGTCGTAACTCTTAGCTCTCGGAAATTTGCGTTATGGCAGAAAAATTCACTGTCTGAGCCCCAAAGGCGAGTTTGAATTTTTCTGCCATGCTTTTAGCAAATTCCCGAAAGCTTAGAGTTACAGACACCGAAGCCGTGTCCGGACACAAACATTTCCCCGCGCGTCCCCTTCACCAAAAAAATCCCCCCAGAGTCTCAAACTCCGAGGGGATTTCCCAAAATACATTTATTGTGCTAACTTCATAGGATTGATCTTCACACCAGGTCCCATAGTAGGAGCAATAACAACGCTCTTTAAATACTGGCCCTTCAGTGTGCTAGGTCTAGCCTTAACGATAGCATCGATCAGCGTCTGGAAGTTGTCGCTTAACTGTTCTTCTGTAAAGGATGCTTTACCAACCGGAACATGAATAATGTTGGTTTTATCAAGACGGTACTCAATCTTACCAGCTTTGATATCGTGAACTGCTTTAGTAACATCCATAGTTACTGTACCAGCTTTAGGGTTAGGCATTAAACCTTTCGGTCCAAGTACACGACCAAGACGACCAACAACACCCATCATATCAGGAGTTGCAACAACAACGTCAAAGTCTAACCATCCCTCGTTCTGAATCTTCGGAATCAGTTCCTCAGCTCCAACGAACTCAGCGCCTGCTGCCTTAGCTTCTTCAGCTTTAGCATCCTTAGCGAATACTAAAACACGAACCTTCTTACCAGTACCATGTGGCAGAACAACTGCACCACGGATCTGCTGGTCTGCATGACGTCCATCACAGCCTGTACGGATATGAACTTCGATAGTCTCGTCAAATTTAGCAACTGCAGCCTTCTTAACTAAGCTGATAGCTTCTGCGGTATCATATAATGTAGCGCGGTCTACTGCTTTCGCAGCTTCCACGTATTTCTTTCCTCGTTTCATTTCTATAACCTCCTGTGGTATTTGCGGGGAACGCCCTCCCACTTACTATTTAATATTAAAATTAATCAACTACTTCGATTCCCATACTTCTTGCAGTACCAGCGATCATGCTCATAGCTGCTTCGAGGGATGCTGCATTTAAGTCTTTCATCTTAAGTTCAGCGATTTCCTGAACCTGAGCCTTGGTAACCTTAGCAACTTTTGTCTTGTTCGGTACGCCGGAACCGGATTTGATGTTTGCAGCTTTCTTAAGAAGAACTGCAGCCGGCGGAGTTTTGGTTATGAAGCTGAAACTTCTGTCTGCATAAACAGTGATAACTACAGGAATGATTAAATCTCCCTGATCTGCTGTTCTTGCATTGAACTCTTTTGTAAACTGAACGATATTAACACCGTGCTGTCCAAGAGCCGGACCTACAGGTGGTGCTGGAGTTGCTTTACCAGCCGGAATCTGTAATTTGATATATCCTGTTACTTTCTTTGCCATTTTCGGCACCTCCTATGTGGTATTGGCGGGGGTTATGTCCCTCCCACGATATTGTGTTACCTTTAACTTGTTACATCTGTTTGATTTCTGCGAAACTAATTTCTACCGGCGTTTCGCGGCCAAAAAGTTCAACATTGATTGTTGCTGTCTGCTTCTGCATATTCATGCCAGTGATAACACCAACAGTATCCTTCCAGGCACCGCCGGTGACAACAACTGTATCGCCTTCAGCGAAATCCACCTGAACATTGTCCTTCTGAATTCCAAGAGGAAGCATTTCCTCCTCTGTTAACGGTACCGGCTTGGATCCCGGTCCAACGAAGCCCGTCACACCTCTGGTGTTGCGGACAACATACCATGTATCGTCATTCATCACCATATTGAGAAGCACATAGCCTGGAAACATCTTTCTCTGCACCTGTTTCATGACGCCGTTTTTCAGCTCTGAAACCTCTTCCAGCGGAACACGAACTTCAAGGATCTGATCCTCCAGGTGTCTGTTTTCGATGGTTTTTTCAATATCGACTTTAACTTTGTTCTCATACCCGGAATAGGTATGAACAACATACCATTTCGCTTCTGACATACAATCACCTTATCCTTATTTCATTAAAAGATTAATGCCTTCGAGAATAAACGAATCCATTACGCTGATCAGTACGCAAAGCACAATTGAAACACAAACTACTACAATAGTCTGCTTGATCAGTTCATTGCGGTCTGTCCAGACAATCTTTTTGAATTCTGATTGAAGTCCCTGAAACCAACTCTTCTTCTGACTTTTGTCAGCAGATTTTTCATTTCCTTGCATAGTCTGACCTCACAATTCTCTGTGAGTAACTGTGTCATCCAGTTACCTGTGGATTACTTTGTTTCCTTATGCAGAGTGTGTTTACGGCAGAACTTACAATATTTCTGAGTTTCCATTCTCTCAGGATGGTTCTTTTTCTCCTTAGTCATATTGTAGTTACGCTGCTTGCACTCGGTACATGCTAATGTAATCTTAACGCGCACAACTTCCACCTCCAGTGTTTTCATTTGCATGGTCATTTCTCTATTCCCTGAGCCGCTGAGGACGCGGTTTCATGATGTATCCGTCATCACTTTCGGGCATAAAAAAAAGACCTAACTTCCATGTCGCTCGTCAAGTTTATCACATAACGGGCATAGAAGTCAAGCCTTTTTCATAAATTAATCCCTGATTATTCCTTAATATGCCAGGTTCCTTTTCCGGTTCTTTTTACCTCATAAAGCTCCTTATCTGCTCTGGCATACAATTCCTGAAAAGAAGTCTCACTTCTGCATGCCAGAATGATTCCCATAGATGCAGTGATGGATACAGACTGGCTGCCATCACTGTAGGTCAGATGCAGACGCCCCACTCCCGGGGAGGTCAAAAGGATCTGCTCGATCTGCTCAATACCAGCAGCCCGGCGCAGTACTCCTGTAAGAGGATCCGATTCATTTGTGGTAATATCCTCAATAGAGCCTACCATACGGGCCACCTTTCCCATATTATCAAAAATATTGGTGGTCAGTACATGCAGATACCTCTTTCTGCCCCCTGACCACAGAACAAACTTGTGTTCAAAGTTAGACAGTTTATCATCAACGCTTTTTAATATCACTTCAATCTCTGCACAGGTACTTGGATTGATCTCCTGGATCTTCTTCATCAGCACAGGAATACTCAGCTGTGCCTGTCCCAGTCCCAGCTCCTTGTATTTTTCATTAAGAAACTGTATCAGGCCGGTTTCCACATCATAAGTAAATATGCAGACGTCATTATTCCTTGCTGTGACTCTGTAAGTCTCCTCACTGAGCTCCAGACGCTTGTTCAGATTCTTGATGTAGATCCTGTCATCACGGATCATCCTCAGATATATCCAAACAACCACCAGAACTGCCATGATCAGCTGAAAAATCAGAAGGTACAGATATTTCTGATAATAGGTACTGGTCTCCAGAACTGTTTTCTCCTTCATGACAGTAACCACATTCAGCTTCTGGCCATTCGCCTGGACAATGGCATATTCCCTTGCCACATCATCCTCTGTTTTCGCTGCACTGAAACACACCTTCATGTTCTGACTAACCCTGAATCTGATATTTTCCAGTTTCACACTGAGCTCTCTGCCGGAAAGATCTGTGTACAGGTTATCACCGGAAACTCCTTCATAATCCTGCTTTACAATATAGGTACCGTCCTTATCTGTCACATAGAGATCTCTGCGCTCCATAGCCTCTTCAGAATTTGTAAAAATATTCAGGCTGTCCTTAAAATACTGCTGGTCTTTCCAGCTGCCGGTAAATTCAGGATTTTTCCCCTCCAGATCCAATGCACGGATACAAATAAAATGTGTATCTTCCGTTGGGAAATTCCGTCCAATCTTTTTCTGGGTTTCCTGACTGTTCATGGGCAGATTCTGTACAGACCTGGCTACATTCTCCAAGGTATCATAATATCTGTCCATTTTATATTGAAGCAGCCGGGCATTCTGCTGTGTCCATTCAGCTACGGACTCTCTGGTCTTATTCTTCTCCCCCCCAGCCTGTCCGAAAACCTTATTTTTAGGCATAAATTTAGCCCCTTTCCTTCATCTGTGACATTGAAAACTGAATAAAATACACAGGATGAA
>NZ_JBQHWC010000023.1:0-50692 GCF_052064155.1 Blautia sp. HCP3S3_C12
GTGCAATTTTAATTTATATTGAACGCTCACAAGAGCATATCAATCTTTTTCTCATCAGATTAGATTATCCGAGTTTTCGGACAGTCTCCCCCGTTTCAACGTTGCATTAAAGCAGGCCAGAGCACCGGCGCAGACTGCTATTGCCAGCAAAATAGCCATCAACAGCACCCTTGCTCTTTTTTTCTTGTTATATGGCTTTTTCACAATGTTTCCTTTCCGTTACACCCTGTGAGATAAGTATCCTTTAAAAATAATCATAGCCTCCATGGATGTCCACAATACTTCCATTCATATAATGATTAGTCAGGATACTGTAAGCCATATCTGCCACGTCCTTAATCTCACCGAAACGATGGAGGGCGATCTTACGGTTAATGCGGTCGTAGCTCTCCTGGGTACGGTTCTCATGCCATGGAGTCTGAATAAATCCCGGTGCTATGGCATTGACCCTGACTCCCTTTGGCTCAAATTCCTTTACCAGCGACTTGGTAAGGAAATGAATGGCTGCCTTGGTCACTCCATATACTACAGATGAAGAATATGCCTGCCGTCCTGCGTAAGAACCCATAAAAAGGACACTGCCGCCCTCTGTCATCACCGGCATAAATTCCTTGATCATAAATACCGGTATAGACAGATTGGTATTTACAATATGGTTCCATTCTTCAAAGGTATAGTCCTGAAATTTATCATAGGTGCTGATTCCCGCATTGCTGATGAGCCAGTCTACATGTCCTGCGCGGCTCTTCACTTCCTGCACAAAAGCCATCATATCCTCATAGGAAGACATATCAGCCTTCAAAATGATCAGTTTTTCCTGTTCCTCCGGGCTCAGACTCTCCCAAAATGCATTAGCCTTCCCGGCATTATGAGCATATGTGGCAAAGATCAGGTCATCCCTGTCTGCATTTGCCAGTACCTTCTCCACAATCCCCCGTCCAATTCCGGAGGTACCTCCTGTAATTACAGTTACTCTATTCATAACGTATCTATCCTCTATTCTCCCTCTATCAATGTGATGAACGCCCTCGCCCTTATATTCAGCTTATAGTGCCATCAGATGGTCATACACACTTTTCGGCGCATATGGCTGCTGGTTATGGATGGGCTCACCCAGACAGGTTTTTGGATAAGCGAAGGTTCCATGCTCCAGCATAACTTCCAGAAGCTTTGGTCCCGGTCCCTCCATAAACTGCGGAGCCTCCTCTTTTACATCCTCACAGTGCATACGGCAGGAAGAGATTCCATATGCTGCTGCCACCTTTGAAAAATCGCAGGATGCAAATCCGCATCCATCTGTAGTTCCTGCAAAAAGACAGTCAAAGTAATCTCTCTGGAGATGGCGTATCATACCAAGTGCCTCATTGTTCATCACCATAATTTTCACCGGCAGATTTTCACGTTTTACCCATTCCAGCTCCTGGATATTCATCTGAAAAGCTCCGTCCCCACAGATGCAGGCAGTTGGTTTCCCGGTGGCATAGTAAGCTCCGATGGCTGCAGGAAGAGCATAGCCCATGGCTCCATGTCCGCCGGAAAAAAGCAATTTCTGGCCTTCGCGGTTTTTGAAGGACTGATAACTCCACACCATATGCTGTCCTACATCCACTGCGATGGCACCTGTATCCTTAAGCATATCACTGAGCTCCCCGATCATACGGTTAGGATATCTCTCAGGAAGGGCATCATCCACTGCCTGAAGATTCTCCTTGATTTCATTGCATACCACCATCCAGTCACTGATACCCTCCTGCTCTCTGCAAGGCACTTTATCCAATGCCTGGATCAGGGTACCTGTTTCCGCCAGGATCTTGATCTCATTTTCTCCATTTTCGTGAATATTCCTCTGAAGATTGTAGGGATCAAGGTCTACACGGATGATCTTCGCGCCTTTTGCAAATTCATTCACTTTGGTACCGATCTGTCTGGTACACAGTGAAATGCCGAAACACAGAAGCAGATCACTTTTGGCATTGGCGATCATGTTTGCATATCTGTGCCCATAGGCCCCTCCGATACAGCCAAAATTCTGTGGATCATCATAAGCCAGAACCGACTTGGCAAGTACACTGGTAATAATCGGAATCTGACGGCTTCTTGCAAAACGGATCAGCTTTTGCTGACTGACAGCACTGTCTACCCCATGTCCCAGCATGATCACCGGCCGTTTGGCCTGTTCCAGCTCATCACAGATTGCACGGACTGCCTCATCTGTACCATGCAGAATGTGTGCAGATGCAGTTTCCACTGCCTCTTCCATCTCAACACCACAGACATCCTCCTCAAACTCCATGTCATAAACAGGATTCTCCACTTCTCCACGCTGGATATTCATAGGCAGATCAATAAGCACCGGGCCTCTCCGTCCCGTAGTCGCAATATGATAGGCCTTGTTCAGCTCTGTCACAATATCCTCCGCATCGCGGATCTGTACTGCATACTTTGTAATAGGCTTTGCCATAGCTACAATATCTGTCTCCTGGAATCCCTGCTGGCGCAGGCCCTTGATTCCGGAATATTCATAGGTATTCAGCTGTCCTGTAAGGAAAATCACAGGAAGAGAATCATAATGAGCATCTGCCACACCACTGAGGAGATTTACAGCACCCGGGCCGCTGGTAGCGTAAGCACAGGCACATTCCTCCTTTGCCTGGGCATAACCACAGGCTGCAAAAGCAGCTCCCTGCTCATTGTAGCTGGAATGGTTCTCTGTATCCGGATTTCTCTCTATAGAATCCACCAAATGGGCGATCATCGTTCCCTGATAACCGAAAAAATGACGGATTCCTTTTTTCTGTAAAAATGCAACAACATAATCTGAAAGCTTCATAGTTTCCTCCGTTATCTGCTTCAATTTTCTGCTTTATATAATCATTCCGATCTCTTCTCTCTGCACATTCCTGCCTGTTTTCTCCAGTACATCCGTATAAATATCCAGTATCTCTATATCCTCTGCACAGATTTCACCCTTCTCCAGGCTTTTCTGCATCATCTGATAATATGGACGGAATACCTTCTCCAGAGTCATATAATCCTCGTTCTTGTACAGATTTCTGATGTAATCCTTTCGCTTCACATAAGAAAGCCCCAGGTTCATCCTTTCTCCACAAAATTCCACATAATCCCAGCACTGATTAAAATATGCTTTCATACCTTTGCTTTTACCCAGTCTGGAGAGATTTTTCTGCCGTTCCCTGCAGTATTTCTCAAAATCCTTACTGTCCTTCCAGAACTGCATATAGCTGACTCTGGCGCTGACCACCAGACGGGCAGGAACCATATAACGAGGTTCTGTCATATTTCGCCAGCCTTTTCCATAGCTTATATTCAGATAGGTCTCCACATCCCCAGGAGCAGGAAAGGATTCCTCCTCCAGCACAACCTGACAGGTGTTTTCAAAAACAGCAACGGGATAACTGTGACTTTTCCTGCCATTCATCAGGGTATATACCTCTGTGGGATTCTCCTGCTGTTTCTTGCATAAACTATTGTAGATTCCTGCTGCCACCTGATTTCTGCCCTCAATTGCACACAGAAATTTCATCCAGGCCTTGCTCCAGGTAAATTCTGTATCCCTGACTGCATTGCCCGGTGCATGGATCTGGCGCCACTCTGCTTCTTTTTTTATCAGACGGTTCTCCCTGTGTTCAGATGCTGCCGGGATCCGCAGGGGCAGAATATTGATCCCCAGTCCCGGATAAGCATAATCTCTGGTTCTGTCCAGATCAATACATACTGTATCGGTGTTCTCATATCTCAGATAAAAGCCCGGAAAATATTTGTGGGTTTTCATAGATTCCAGCGCCCTGTGTTCTCCCGGATCCTCCTCCACTGCCTGACAAAACCGCTCCATATCCGGAACCCGCATAAGCACAGCTCCTGACTGAGGATTCTGAGGAAAATTGCCTCCCTGCACAGCGCACCAGGTAAGGCGAGGGGAAAGATAGTATTTTATATTATGCTTCCGGCAGATCTCATCTACCTCTTTCAACAGCGAAAAAATCACTTTTTGCTTTTTGTTCAACTTTATACAGCCTTTCTTTTATGGATTCATAATGTCTTCACCAGCCCCTGTTATCTATACCAGACGGGCTGCCAGTGCCTGTATCTCTTCCAGAGTTCCATATTTACCCAGCCAGCTGTTCATTGCAGGCAGCATGTCTGCATTCTTTCCAAAGTTACGGATCTGGCGGCTTCCATTGTCCAGATCACTGATAATGATCCGGTACAGCTCTGTTTTCAGATAAGGCGGAACTGTATATTCCAATGCTTTCCTATAATTTTCAAAAGCTTCTCTGGTCTGTCCCTGTTTGCTGCGGATATCTCCCACCAGCTTATACACATAAGGCTTTTCCTCCTTATGGATCTGGCGGCTCCGCACCTTCTCAGCCAGCCATTCCAGCTCACTTTCCTCGCTGATGCATGCCAGATCTGCCCTGAGTGCAGCAAGCTCTCCTGGATACCCCAGACGTTTCCAGGCTTTCGCCAATGCTTTCCTGTACCCTGGATTCTGCTCTTTTTTATCACCGGTACCCATAGGCACCTCTGTTTTTTCCAGGATTTCCCTGATCAGCTTCTCAATCTGGCTCTGGGTACGGACACAGGAACTCTTTGCCAGATACCAGCCGGCACGGATATCTTCATCCTCAGGCATGATCTTCTGCCACATTTCCATGGTCTGCAGAGCTTCTGTCCGCTGTCTGCTGCCGATCATTTCCTCACAGTTCCTGAGTATCTGCCCTTTATAAGGCCGGAACAATTTGTCCATTTCCAGCCACACAAATCCGTTGGCAGTATTCTCCTTCACTCTGGCATAAAGCTGTAAAGCCTTCTGTCCGTTTCCCTTCATCCACAGGATGTCTGCCAGATACTTCATAAAATATCCATCCTCCGGAAAAAACCGCAAGGCTTTCTCCAGAAACTGCTCTGCCTCCTGCAGGTTCTCCCCTGTCTTTTCCATCAGAAGCCTGCATTTAAGCTTCATCAGACCGGGATGACCGGGATATTTTTCCAGAAGCTCCTCACAAAGCTTCCTGCATTCATCCATATGCCCTGCTTCATAATGCTCCAGACCTTTGCGAAACAGGAGGATATCTGTTTTCAGACTCTCCATCTCTCCTGTGAGATGGTCTGCCTTTTCCCTGATTTCCAGCATACGGAAGGCTTTGGAAATCCGTTCTGTATAAAAGAGGGTTTTTACTGCTGCCAGGAACACCTCATCCGGAATATCCACCAGCACCGGATGATAATATGCATAAATATGGTCAAAATCCTCCCTGCCAATAAAATCAGGGCTAAGCTGTGCCTTATAATATGCAACAAAAAGATTTCCCAGTTTCCGATAGGCACCCTTTTCCATCAATTCCTGCAGATTCAGTCCAGATTCCCGGATGGCTTCCCTGAGATCTGCTGCCACACAGCCAGCCTTGTATTCCAGACCTTTGTGGCTGACCCTGTGATTCTCTCTGGCAATACGCATATTGTACAGCTTCTGTCTGATGGCATTTCTGTTCAGTCTGCCCCTGTTCACACCAGACATGTAATCCTCCCGGAATTCCTTATAGGTAGCCCCTTCCACGCACACAGTCCGATGTCCCTCACGTTCCGCATATGCCGGCATATAAGACCACTCATCTCCATAATACTGAGTCAGATATTCACTGCAGTGGTTGGGGATCATTACTTTCAGTCCCTGGAAGGTTCCCTCTTTTGCCGGGAAAAAGGTCTCCTTGTCAAAGAGAGAGGGACAGCCTGCCCAGCCCATGGCATAACGGTCGCAATCCTCCTCTTTATATGAAAACATAAGCTTCTCCAGCTTGCTCAGTGTTCTGTCTTTGCCCAGAAAAAGATAGGAATACAGATATTTCCGGTACAAGGAAACAGGAATCTCCCATCTGTCACTATAGCTTGCCGAAATATTCAAAAGATCTGAATAGATCATAAAATATGTCCGGTATTTCTCATATTCTCTGTCGTCAGAAGGGATGGGATCCAAGGTAAATACATCGATCACCTCTCCCGCCACATCTTTGCCTGCAATCTGACTTCTGTGGATCGCACAGGTATCTGCCGATGCATATCTGGAATAGGAATTGGTATAATGTCTGTCTGCCTGCGAGCACTGGATGGCTCTCTCCGGCGGCAGATCTCTTTTGCAGATCTCTACAAACTTCTCCCAGTCCGGTCTGGGCATATACAAATCTATGGCATCGTCCCAGGGCACAAATCCCTCATGGCGCAGGGCTCCAATCAGGGAGCCTCCTGCCAGAACATACCTCAGATCATGTTCTCTGCAGATTTCATCAACCTCCCGAAGAAGCTTCAGGAGATATTTTTGTTTTTCTGTCATGAATTATCCTTTCTGATTGATCGTCTCCAGTATTTCAATCAATTTCACTGACTCATCATAAAAAAGTCTGGTGCATTCTGTTCTCTTGTCTCTGATCATGATCATCAGCTCCTGAAGGAGATAACGGAAACCATTTCCCTCAAAATTAAAGCTATACCGTTTCAGGAATTCCTTTCCCGCAATATTTGCTTCAAAATATCCCGTATTCCACCAGTCATTGGGTACGGTAACTCTTCCGTTACTTCCAATGATCACCAGTTCATCCTCCACATCCACAGTGGTTCCGATCTCAATGGTGGCCAGAGCTGTTTTATATTTCATAGTGATCATATCGTAAACAAAATCTCCATTCCTGTCAGTCACTGCATTGGTATTGACCTCCAGGCAATTCTTTCCTAACAGCTTGATCACTGCACAGATGGCATGGATCACAGTCTCATTAAAAGGCTTTCCTCCCTCAAAATCATCCTGGGAAATGGCACATTTCACACTGACCAGATCACCCACCAGATTACTGTGTACCAGCCATACCAGCTGATTGAATGCCCTGAGATATACTAAGGTCAGCCGTTCGATCAGTACCACATTGTTATCTTTTGCCATCTGGAAAAGGGTGCGCAGCTTATCCGGTGAAAGAACAGCCGGACTGTCACTGATCACATATTTTCCTTTCTCAATAGCTTTCCGGATATATTCTTCCCTGTCTGCCTGCCTGCATTTGATATACACAATATCCACATCTGACAGGAACTCCTCATAATCATTCCACCAGGAGTCCAGTTCATACTTATCACAAAAATCCCTGGCAACCTCCTCTGTCTCTGAGAATACTCTCTCTACATGGACACCACTGACATATTTGGACTCCTGTACAAAGCCATTGTCCTGAATATCATCGGTGACAATTCCCATGTTAAAGATGATCCCTTCACTTCTCAGCTTGGTACTGGAAATATTCTTGGTACGCTCCAGGTATACCACATCGCAGTAATTTTTCAGATAATCGAATTTTCCTCTCCAGTCAGAACCAACTACCAGAACATCAATATCATATTTAATGATGTCGCTGACCTTCTGACCCTGATATTCTTCAATAATAATCTCATCAGCCAGTCCGGTCCTGCGTACATTTTCGATTCTCTTGATCAGGCTGTCCCTCACATTAAGCTTCCCTCGCTCAATATCAAAGCTCTCGCTGGTAACACCTACGATCAGGTAATCCCCCAAAGCCTTCGCTCTTTTGATAATATTATAATGGCCCTTGTGAAACAGATCAAAGGTACCATATGTGATTACTTTTTTCATGATATAACCCCGCACTCTCCCTGTTATGCCTCTTCCGGCACTGTTCATCCGGAGGCAAACCATACTAATTTGAATCTAACGTTACTGTTCACTCCGTTCCCAGCAACACGCTTCGCGATGCACAGAATTTATGCTAATCGCATAAATTCGCGCGGTATGTCTCGGGTTTTCTGTGACCTTCGCTCACAAAAAACACCTCGCGGGATATTACCAATGAACAGTAACAATCTAACATCTTTTCTGATTATAGCATAGATGAAGCAATATGTCATTCGTATGTTACAGACACAATTTATTTTTATGAAAAATATAAAAGCCCCAAAAACGGAAATCCCTACCGCCTTCAGAGCTTATTTTCTGCATTTTATAAATGTTTATCCAGATCATTTCCTGTACTTTCCAGGAGATCACTACTTTTAATTTTCCTTGTGGTAGCTTCCAGCTCCTCGATCAGCTCCTCCAGAGACATTTCTCTTTCAGCTTCTTCAAGTTCCTCAGCCGGCATGTCGTCCATGTTATCCTCTTCAATATCCAGCTCATAGCCCGCCACCTGACTGAAGCCCTCCTGTCTGTCTGCATCTGTGCTTCCGCTCTCCTCATCCAGGTCAATGGTCTGTGTATGTGACTTCTGCTGCTCATTACCCGTCTCCAGAGTTGCAGCTAATTCCTCAATAGCCCTTTTCCTGCGGAGCATTTCATATTTATCATCATCACTGTCATACTCCTCTTCCAGACCTTCATCCTTAACTGTTTTATCCTTCTTAAACAGGATAAAGGCAATCAGGTTCAGAATGCCTGTATAAGCCAGATCCACCGGAAGACTTCCCAGAACCAGCAGAAATACCAGAGAGACCCCCAGCAGAGTCCACACATTGGTCAGTGCAGGAATCTGCAAAATAAACAATCCGTTCATCAGGATCATGATAGGATAATGGAAGAAATAAATTCCCATTGTATGACGCCCGATATAGGTCAGGATCAGCTTCCTGTCCGGCATGATAGCCAGCATTGTATAAATAATAATAAAAGATACCAGATACATCAGCAGACGGATCACAATCCCTTCCGGATCCTCCAGCCCGCAAAGCTTATAGCTGTGATTGGCACGGAAAATAGCAACTCCCATTTCATTTGTGATCATATAATTGGGTATTGCCCACAAAAGAACTGCCGAAATAGGAATCAACAGCCATTTTTGTCTGAAGCGGCGCACTGCTGTGATATATTCACTTTTCCACAGATATCCGGCTACAAAGAACGGGAAAAATACCACAATCCTGGATGCGGATAAAAAGGTGGAAAACTCTGGCCTGGTACCTGCCCAGAGAGCAAAAATAATACTCAGGGGTACGATAAACCGAATCTGTCCAAATCCCTCCACTGTCAATCTGTATACAAAAAGTGCAAGCACATACCACATAACTGTACCGGTAGGCCTGAGAATCTCATAATCTACAGACCTTCCCAACCAGATCTGAGAATACCAGGTCAGACTGTAACCCAGAATATAGGGTATCAGCAGATTCTTGACATTTTTCATAACATTCTGCGGTTTCTTGGACAGATAGCCGGATATAAAAATAAATGCAGGCATGTGGAAAATCGTAATTGCATACCAGATATACCTTACTACAATGTCTACTTTTACAAGATTAAATGCAATAATGTGATTGAATACTACCAGAAAAATAAGTAATACCTTTACATTATCTATCAGGTAGGAATACGGCACAGCCGCCCTGTCTGCTTTCAGTTTCATAATTTTATAAACTTTCCTTCTTTTTTCTGACTTTTTATTCTGTGCACATCATAACATAATTTTATAAATTTTGGAATAGAAATTTAAGGAAAGTGTTATATATGATGTGGCCCGGTTAAAAATATTTCCGGATTCCGTGAACTGCATAGGAAACAAAAAACAGGCAGCTTTTCACATGTCCATAACCGGCATAGCGGTAAACCCTGTATGTCATAGCTGCTGATTTCAGCTTGTTTCTGGATTTTCCCCCTTCACTGAGACGGTATTTCAGGTAGGGCCGGTTGACTCCTCCTGCACAGCCATATTTCCGCAGAACCTTCAGCCAGGTAATATAATCCTCATGGCTGTCATCATGCTCCATAGGAAATTCCAGGGCAGCCTCCCTTCGGATCACCACAGAAGAACAATTGATACTGTTGTGCTTCAGCAGATCTCTGTACAGGATTTTTTCTTTTACAGGTATATACCGGCCGGTGTCTGTACCGTCCGCCTCCATCAGTTCCCTGCCTGTGGAACATAATACATACCCGGTTTTCTCCAGAAGCTCCAGCTGAGCTGTCAGCTTTCCCTCTTCCCACCAGTCATCTGCATCCAGAAAAGCAATGTATTCCCCTCTGGCTTCCTGCACTCCACGATTCCTGGACCTGGCCGCTCCCATATTTTCTTTATTCTTTAGATACCGAAAGTCCTCTCTGCCCTCATAGGCAGACAGGACTTTCTCTGTATGATCTGTGGAACCGTCATCTATGACCAGAAGCTCTGTAGCAACCTTCTGGGCAAAGACTGATTCCACAGCCTGTTTAATATATTTTTCTCCGTTATAAACCGGCATGATCACAGATACCTGTGGTTTATTCATATTTTTTCTCCCCTCTGCTGTCCGGCTCCTTCATCAGTTCCGGAACCTCTGCTGTATCTGAGATTTTCTCTGCTCCGGATGTTTTCAGGGCATTGATCTGTCTGTCATCCACGCCCTCGGAAACCTCTTTCTGGAAAAAGATTTTCACTGTCATGAAAATCAGCTTAATATCCAGCAGAAAAGAATAATTCTCAATATAAAACAGATCCAGCTTCAGTTTATCATATGGCGTCGTATTATATTTACCGTAAACCTGGGCATACCCGGTAAGTCCTGCCTTTACCTTCAGACGGTAATAAAACTCCGGAAGCTCTTTCTCATACTCCTCCATAATGGTCTTACGCTCAGGGCGAGGACCAACCAGGGACATATCACCTTTAAATACATTGAAAAGCTGGGGCAGTTCATCCAGGTGAAGATTTCGCAGTACATTTCCCACTGGTGTAATGCGGGAATCATGCTTAGATGCCAGCCGGGCACCGTTTTTCTCTGAGTCTACGCACATACTGCGGAATTTACAGATCTTGAATTCCCTTCCATGCAGGGTAAGACGATCCTGAAAATAAAATACGGGCCCTCTGTCGTATGCTTTTACTGCTATGGCAATAATAAGCATGATCGGGGAGGTGAGAATGATCCCCACACCAGAAACCAAAATGTCCAACAGTCTCTTTGCAGCCCTCTGATCTATAGAAAGCCCCATATTTCTGGACATAAGAAGAGGAGTATCAAACAGATGGATCCTGTCACTGCCCATCAATATAATATCTGAAATCTTTGGACTGATATAGCATCGGATGGAATGGGAGAAACAATATTTCAAATAGCGGTTTCTCATTGCTGAAGGAAGATCCCAGATGATCACTCCATCATAATCCGCCATCATCCGGTGGATTTCTTCCTCACCCACACTGGCATGTACCTTGCCGCTGATATCATATTTATCTCTTCTTGAATTCATTTTGTGGATCAGGTCATCCCCCGGATCCCTGTCTCCGTAGATAACCAGCAGCTTCCTGGCACGGTACAGCCTGGAATAAATATAACGGGAACCCCAGATCCATACAATGGAAACTATAAGCTGGATCCCTGTCATCTCTATCATTGGCCATGCTTCCAGGAACCATCTGTTGATCAAAGTAATCTGCAGATATTCCACCACATTGGTACACAGAAGTGCCAGAGTCAGGGAATAAAATACATCGATCCGCTTCAGATATCCAACCTTCAGTCCTCCGTATAACTTGGAAAACAGTCCAAACAGCAAACCATAAATAGCGATCAATACCCAGTTACCCTTACGCCAGAAGGGCTTATTGATCTGTCCTCTGTAAATGTTGTACCAGACATAAGCAAAAATTGCCATCTGAGCCAGCACGATCAGGCTGGCCATCAAAAATATAATAAAACGTTTATAATCTTCTCTCTTACTCACAAAATACCTCTAATCATTTTTGTACGGATTTCATAACTGTTCAGGTAACAAACCATATATTTTAATGATTGTGGCCGTCACTTTGCCCTACATTATAGCCCAAGATATATATTACGTCCACCTGTTTTTATTAATTTTGTGCATACTTACAAATCCTGATTTTTTCACTTTTCCCTGGTCATTTGTATATAGTGCATAATTTTTCTTCGAATTTTCACTTTTTCTACCGAAAATTTTACATATTTTTTTCATAAACCTCTGGTAATGTTAATTAAAAAATTGTATAATGTGTTTAGTAAAAGAAAGCGAGGGTTACTATTATGAAACAAAATAGTATGTTGGCTATGATTCTGGCCGGCGGACGTGGCAGCCGTCTCCATGATTTAACCAATAAAGTAGCAAAACCAGCTGTAGCTTACGGCGGTAAATATCGTATCGTAGACTTTCCATTAAGTAACTGTGCCAACAGTGGTATTGATGTAGTAGGTGTGCTTACACAGTATGAATCCATTCAGCTGAACAGCTATGTTGCAGCCGGCGGACGCTGGGGTCTGGATGCCAAAGACAGTGGTGTCTATGTTCTTCCTCCCCGTGAGAAGGCTGACGAAAATCTGAATGTATATCGTGGAACCGCAGATGCGATTTCCCAGAATATCGATTTCATCGATAAATTTGATCCTGAATATGTTCTGGTTCTTTCCGGAGATCATATTTACAAAATGAACTATGACAAAATGCTGGTAGCTCATAAGGAAGCCAATGCTGACGCAACCATCGCAGTTATTGAGGTTCCTATGAAGGAGGCCAGCCGTTTTGGTATCATGAACACAGATGAATCCGGACGTATTGTAGAATTCGAGGAAAAGCCGGAGCATCCAAAGAGTAATCTTGCATCTATGGGTATCTATATTTTTACATGGAAGCTTCTTCGCAAAATACTTATGGCAGATATCAAGAATCCAGATTCCAACCATGATTTTGGTAAAGATATCATCCCTACTATGCTTAACGATGGAAAGACACTTTATGCATATAAATTCAAAGGTTACTGGAAAGATGTAGGAACCATTGATTCTCTCTGGGAAGCTAATATGGATCTGTTAAGCTCCAAGAATGAACTCGACCTGGGTGATCCATCCTGGAAAATTTATACTGAGGACGTTACTGCTCTTCCACAGTACATCAGTACAGAAGCAGATGTAAAGGATGCCTATATTACACAGGGCTGTGTGGTTCAGGGCGAAGTAAAACACTCTGTTCTCTTTACAGGTGTTAAAGTTGGTGTCGGTGCAAAGGTTATCGACAGCGTACTGATGCCAGGTGCTATTGTAGAAGACGGCGCTGTAGTTCAGCGCGCACTGGTAGCAGGTGGTATCCGTATCGGTAAGGGAGCTGTTGTGGGTGATTCAGGCAGCGAAAACATTGCGCTTATCGCAAAACGTGTAAAGGGGGCAGAATAATATGTATAAGGCATTTGGAAT
Source organism: Blautia sp. HCP3S3_C12 (assembly GCF_052064155.1). Classification (NCBI taxonomy): domain Bacteria; kingdom Bacillati; phylum Bacillota; class Clostridia; order Lachnospirales; family Lachnospiraceae; genus Blautia; species Blautia sp. HCP3S3_C12. Next base: position 13,189 of record NZ_JBQHWC010000023.1, read on the forward strand.
CGTAAGCTCTTCCGGGAGAAATATTTATGTAGATGGAATGCAGGATTTCCGCCCCATCGGCGCATTTTCCTTCCTTGGCAGATACAGAGTCATTGACTTCCCTATCTCCAATATGACTAACAGTAACATTGACCGCATCCAGGTTTATATTAACAATAAACCACGTTCCATTGTAGAGCACGTTGGAACAGGCCGTCATTATAACATTAACTCAAAGAGCGGCAGACTTCAGCTTCTGTTCTCTGAGCACAATAATAATAATGATATTTATAATACCGATATTTCCTGCTATATGGATAATATGGAATCTCTGAGCAGAATGAACCATCCATATGTTGTTGTTGCTCCCAGCTATATGGTTTATTCTATTGATTTTGACCAGTTTATACATACACATATCGAATCCGGTGCAGATGTTACCATGCTTTATCACGCAGTTGATAATGCAAAGGAAGCATATCTCACTTGTAATATCCTGGAACTGAACCGTCAGAAGGGTGTTGAATCCATCGGTGCCAACCATGGTAATAAGAAAAACCAGAATATTTATATGGATACCTGCGTTATGAAAACAGAGCTTTTCATCAGCCTGATCAAAGAAGCCAAGAAGCTTTCTTCCATGTATACTCTGGCAGATATCCTGAAAGCAAATTGCGGTACTCTGGATATCCGCGGCGTTGCACATAAGGGCTTCTTCGCAAGTATCACAGATTTCCCAAGTTACTATGATGCAAACATGAATCTTCTGGATTACAAAGCAGCTCAGGAGCTTTTCCATGATAACTGGCCAATTTATACACGTACCAATGACTCCTGCCCGACTCAGTATTTCGATACAGCAGAAGTAAAGAATTCAGTAATCTCCAACGGATGCCAGATTGAAGGTACTGTTGAAAATTCAGTAATCGGACGTGGCTGCGTGATCAAAAAAGGCGCTGTTGTCAAAAACAGTGTTGTTCTCGCTGAAGTTACAGTTGGCGAGGGTGTTCACGTAGAAAATGAAGTAGTTGATAAATGGGCTCGACTTGTTCATGAAAAAGAAATTGTTTCCCCGGCTGACCAGCCTGGTTATATCCGCAGAGGGGATACCCTCTAAAAGGAACTTCACGGAATTTTCACAATTTGGGGGTTGATTTTAGGAAGTTGGGTGTTATAATACAGGTGTAACAAAGATAAGAGACAAGCAAACAACTGAATACTTAAAAATACTTAACACCACCTGATGAATGAAAGATAGTGTCAAGCGTGTCACCTCAGCTGTAAAATGGAGGAAAAGTCAAATGAATACTTTAAAAGCTGAAACAAGAACAATGGACACAAAGGCCAAGAGATTAAGAAGAGAAGGATACGTTACAGGTAATGTATTTGGCAGGGAGATTGAGGGTTCTCTTCCTGTTAAGATTGAAAGATCTAACGTAGAAAAACTTCTCAAGACTAGCAACAAGGGCAGTCAGATTATGCTGGATGTGGATGGTCAGTCTTATGATGTATTGATCAAGGAGATTCAGTTCAATCCGTTAAAGGGACAGGTGGATGAAATAGATTTCCAGGCACTGGTAAGCAACGAGAAGGTACATTCCGTAGCTGAGGTCGTACTTGTAAACCATGATAAACTGGCCGCCGGTGTATTACAGCAGCATTTGGAAGAGATTTCTTTCAAGGCTCTGCCATCTGCACTGGTTGACAAGGTTATGGTTGATGTTGGTGATATGAAGATCGGTGATGTGATCAAGGTCAGAGATCTTGCTATCGCTCAGGACAAGGATGTAGACCTGAAGACAGATCTTGATGCCGCAGTCGTATCCGTATCCGCAGTTCACGTAGATCCGGCTCTGGAAGCTGAAGAGGAAGAAGCTGCTGAGGAAGAAGCTAAGTAAATTTCAAAATTATGTATTTTTAAAGGGGTTCTCACATTTTCATGTGGAACCCCTTTATTGTTATCTGTCTGGAAAATAATTACGATCTGTTAAATAATCACATCTATTATACTTCTGCTCACTTCATCTTCATCAGCTCTCTTCTGGCAAAAATAATAGCCAGAGCAAATGCTGCTGCATCTGCGATCGGTCCTGCATACATAACACCGTCAATTCCCATAAACAGAGGGAAGAGCACGATCAACGGCAGGAGAAAGATCACCTGTCTGGTGAGAGACATAACAACACCCAGCTTTGCTTTTCCTATAGAAGTAAAAAATCCGGATGACATTGGCTGGATTCCGTTTGCGAAAGTCATAAACATATAAATCTTCAGATAGCGCTCTGCAAACTGGAAATACAGATCACTTCCTGTGCCAAAGATTCCCACGATCTGATGGGGAAACAGCTGGAAACACAGGAAAAAGCCGGTAGCAATAACTGTACAGGCAGTTACAGAATACCTATAGGTCTGACGCACCCTAGAATATTTTTCTGCCCCATAGTTAAATCCCCAGATTGGCTGACAGCCCTGGGAAATTCCGATACAGATGGCCATAAATACCTGATTTACCTTGGAAATAACACCAACACAGGCAATGGGAATATCACTTCCATATATAGAAGCTGCCCCATAATACCGCAGAATATTATTCAGAACGATCTGCACCAGAGCCATTGCAATCTGATTGATACAGGATGCCAGACCCAAGGCGGTAATCGCTTTCAGATAATGTAACCGTGGCTTCAACATGGATTTTTCCAGATACATTTTCCTGAATTTCCAGAAGTACACTACAACCAGAATTCCGGATACAACCTGCCCGATCACTGTAGCCCAGGCAGCTCCCTTAATTCCCCATCCAAATCCAAAGATAAACAGAGGATCCAGGATGGTATTGATCACTGCACCTGCTGTTACGCAGGCCATAGAATAGGTGGGACTTCTGTCTGCCCTGACAACATGATTTCCTCCCACAGATAAAATATAGAACGGAAGCCCCAATGCTGTGATTCCTGTATAATCCACAGCATAAGGCATAACATCCTTCGTTGCACCGAACAATGTAAGAAGGGGCTTCAGAAACAGCACCACGATCACACATAAAACTGCACCGCTGATCGCCAGAGAAGAAAGAGCAGTCCCGGCAATACCACTGGCCTTTTTTTCCCGTCCTGCCCCCATTTCCAGATTATAATTGGAAGCTCCGCCGATACCCAGGAGCAGTGCCATAGCTGTGGCAATGGTAGTCACCGGAAATGCCACATTGGTAGCTGCGTTTCCCAGCATTCCGACTCCCTGTCCGATAAAAATCTGATCCACAATATTATACATTGCACTAACCAGCATACTGATAATCGCCGGAATGGCAAATTTTCTGATCAGACCGCCTACTGGCGCTGTGCCCAGAGGATTTTCAGCCTGTATATTTTCCTTGTACTTTTCCAAGTAAATTCCTCCTAGTCAATTCCTACAAATAAAATCAAAGCTTTCTCTTCGCTACATGATCAGAACCTTGTGTGCCTGTTCACATATTTTGCTTTATATTTTGAGTACACAATGGTCTGATTCTTGTACAGTCCATAATATCCGGAAGCAGCATAGCTTATGGACACCGCAATCAGGTAAAAGGACACACCACGGAAGCCAAACATCTCAAAAGCAATCAATATAGAAGTAATCGGACAGTTTGTTACCCCACAGAATACTGCTGCCATACCACAGGCTGCACAGATTGAGGGAGAAAGTCCCAGCAGGTTTCCCATCACACATCCAAAAGTAGCCCCCACACAGAAAGAGGGAACAATCTCCCCTCCCCGGAAACCTGCACGCATGGTCAACGCTGTAAGAATGATTTTCCACAAAAATGCAAATGTATCTGTCTGTCCGGTCTCTACTGCCTTAGCGATCAGCTCTGCACCGGAACCCATATATTCATCTGTTCTCAGAAGCAGAGTAACTGCAATCACCAGACACGCTCCCACAACTACACGGATGTATGGATTTTTCAGCCATTTTGCATACAGACCTGCCACAGCATTCAGCACCATACAGAATATAATGCTTACAACCGCACATCCCACAGCTACTATCACCATTTTCAGTCCTGTTTCCAAAGACAAGGCCGGAATATCCACCACATGAAAGGATTCCGGTGTAACACCCATGCCCGCTGCAAACTGAGAGGCAATCAGAGAAGCAATCATACAGGGCATAAGAGCTGTATAATACATAACACCCACACTGACTACCTCCAGTGCAAACACAGCTGCAGCCATAGGTGTACCAAATAATGCAGAGAAAGCCGCACTCATACCACACATAACGATCACATGGCGATCTTCCTCATCCAGATGGATCCACCGCCCCAGCTGATTGGCAATACTTCCTCCCAGCTGGATCGCAGCTCCCTCTCTTCCTGCGGAACCGCCTGCCAGATGTGTCAGCGCTGTAGATATAAAAATCAAAGGTGCTGATAAAAGAGGCACATCATCCTGAGACCGGACTGTAGACAGCACCTGGTTGGTTCCTCCGTCCTCCTTACCAATTTTCTCATACAAGAATACAATGATCAGACCCATCACCGGAAGCAGAAGAAAAATCCATTCATTTGCTTTCCTGTAGGCAGTTACCCCTTTCAAAGCAAAGGAGAATAATGTACTTGCTGCCCCTGTGACACATCCAACCACTGCCGCCAGAAACAGCCATTTCACCAGATTCCCCACATCCCGTTTTATCTCCTGACCATAATATGACAGCTTTTCTTTTACCTTCTGTTCTTTTTCTTCTTCCATTTTCCTCAATACCTTTCCGCATACTGTTTACTTCCTATTTTACTATAGTTCAGCAAAAAATCCTAGTCTTCCTGTTATTGCTGTGGACAGAATATATACGGACAGCAGGAAAAAACGGCATTTACAGATTTTATTCTCTGTAAATACCGTCTGCATTTAAAAATTCTATGCATTCCTCCATCTGGTCACAGTAACAGATACACTGCTCCTGCATCTGATGAACAAATCGCCGGTTGCTTTCATCATACACTCCGATCACAAGAAAACCAGCTTCACGTGCTGTACAGGCCGCATGAAATGCATCCTCAAATACCAGCGTCTCCTCCGGTTTACACCCAATAGCCTGTGCTGCCTGCAGATAAATCTCAGGCTTATCCTTTCCTGCACCGATCTCCGAACAGGTAAGTACTGTCTGAAAATACTCTGCAGCCCCTGTTCTCTCCAGAGCTGCCAGCGCAAGTGCTCTGTTTCCGGATGTAGCAACTGCCATTGGGATACCATGATTTCTGAACCAATCCAGAACCTTCCTTACTCCTGGCTTCAACGGCACTTCCAATCTGTAAAAATCATCTACGATTTTCAACACCTCATGAATAATCTCAGACTCTGACTTCTCCAGATGATATTCTTTGCGTAGATAAGAAGCACCCTGCTCCAGGCTCATGGCATATATTTTATCACCCAGATCCTTTTCACAGGTAATCCCCAGACTTTCCAGATAAAGCTCACCGATATTATGCCATACCGGCATGGAATCCAGAAGTGTACCATCTACATCAAAAATTGCACCCTTACTTTCCATCATCTGTGAATCAGTCCTCCAGCATGCGGATTGCTTCTGCAGTCTTATTGTACTGCTCTTCTACTTTTGCAAAAAGCTCCTCACAGCCCTCTGTATCCCTGCCTCTAAGCTTCTCTGTAATATCAAAGCTTGGCTCATATAAATTATCAAATCCCAGATTCTGACATACCCCCTTCAGAGTATGGGCTGCACGGAAAGCCATTTCTCCGTCCTTCTTTGCCAGGCCATCCTTCAGCATCTGAAAGCTTCCATCTTCCAGAAACTTCTTTGCAAACTTCCTGATCAGTGCTTCATTTCTCAATCTGCCCAGTACATCTTCGTAATCTGCCCCCATCTGTTCATAACACTCTTTGATTGTCATTTGACTTTCTCCTTAATACTTATTAACCCATTCCGAGTTATACATTTGTTATAATATCCTTTAAACATCTTTGTTATTTTATCAGTTGTCTTATTTTATCACGCCATATATTCCTTCACAAGTACCGAGCTTCCAAAAATATGCAAAAAACATGTTAAAAAATCAAAAAAGAGACATCCGTATATACATATCCTACATACAAATGTCTCTTCTATGTTTTTGCTCAAAATACTATTTCTACAGATCTGCACTCACAGCCTTACATGTCCTGAACAATTATATTTTATCTGAAAAGTCCCTGCTCCGTAAAATATTTGATAAATGGATTTTCATCCTCCTCAGAGCCTTCCTCTTCCTGGTCTTCAGAGTCTTCATCCCCGGAACCACCAAATGCATCTTCTATAGATTCTTCATCCTCTGCATCCTGGTCCTTCTTCTTTCCGTCCTTATTATCACTGTCTTCATCAGTGGTATTCTTATCCAGGGTTACTTTCACAGTATTTTCCTCATATCCGGAACCTCCAGGAACCTGCACGGTAAGTTCAACCTCCTCGCCTGGTTCATAGTAAGCCAGATAAGAAATCAACTGTTCAATGCTGCTGACTGTTTTTCCCTCAAATTTAGTGATTACAGATTTTTCCTTCAGGCCAGCCTTCTCAGCTGCACTTCCATCCATAACCTGGTATACATAAACGCCAGACGGAATATCATATAATTGTACAGCCTGAGAATCTACCGTCTGTCCTTTGATGCCAAGTACACCATGGTCTTCATCATCCAGTTTATTTCTGGCAGTCTCATTCATCAGATTCTCAAGGATATCTGTTACATCAGAGATAGCAATGGCATATCCCATACCTTCAACCTCTGTGGATGCAAGCTTTGCAGAGTTGATACCTACAACTTCACCATCCATATTCAAAAGTGCACCACCACTGTTTCCAGGGTTGATAGCAGCATCTGTCTGGATCAGGTTTACTCCGTCTGTACTTGAATCATCTGTGCTGCCGTCTGTAACTGTATTGTTATCAGAATCCATTCTGCGGTTCTTTGCACTTACAATACCGGTAGTAACAGACTGTCCGTATCCTAATGCATTACCGATGGCAATTACCTGTTCTCCAACCTTCAGATCATCAGAGCTGCCGATCTTGGCAACAGAAATTGCATCCTTTGTGTCAGAGTCAATATCATCAACGGATACAGCTACAACTGCCAGGTCTTTTTCCTCATCAAAGCCCTTTACAGTAGCTTCTGCTGCAGTTCCGTCTGCAAAGGCTACAGATAATGTATCTGCTCCCTCTACTACATGATAGTTAGTAGCAATCAGATATTCATCGTCATTTTTACCTACAATAATACCGGAACCACTGCCCTCTACCTCCTGTTCCTGCTGTGGGGCATATCCGTACATTCCGTACATTCCATAATAGGTCTGAACCTCCTGAACAGATTTTGTTGTAATAGATACAATGGAAGGAAGTGCTTCTGCTGCAATGTCAGATACATCCAGGCTTCCCTTTGCTGTATCACTCTTCTTGGAATCTGATTTGCTGTCATCCTCTTTTGCATCATCCTTATCTGCTTTCTTTTCTGATTTTGCATAAGTAAGCTTAGCGTCATTTTTATCTGCTGCCTGCACGGTAGTCTCCCCTGTCAGTGCGCTGAATCCCTCAAAGCTTCCTGCTGCCACACCACCTGCAAGAACTGCACACAGGCTAAGTGTCAGACCTTTCTTTACAATTTTTCTGATTTTATCATTATTTTTATCCTTATTCATCATGGTTAAGTCCCTCCTGATTCTCAATTACCCGTTTCAGTGTCTGTTCACTGCAACTCTCTGTTTCCTTTTGATGGTTCTAAGTATAGGGATGATTTGTGTTGAATGTGTGGGAAAATTGTGTTTAATCTGTGACATATTATGGCACTGGCTCCCCTTTCACCGGTATCATATAAAAAGCGCCCTCATGGACGCTTTTTATCTATTCTCATAGCCTTAAGAAAAATACTTTTCCTTTATAATTTCTACCGGCATATCCTCTCCGGTCCAAAGCTTAAAGGAAGCAGCTCCCTGATACAGAAGCATATACATACCATTGCCGGTTCTGCAGCCTGCCTCTTTTGCTTCACGGAGTAATCTGGTTTCTTTAGGATTATAGATTACATCAAATACAAAGAGATCCTTGTGGAACATGGAAGTGTCTGTAATGATAGTCCTGTCTGTGTTCGGTGCCATTCCCACGGAAGTACCGTTTACCAGGATTGCGCTGTCTGCGATAGACGCACGGAGAACCTCCGGATCTTCATAATCGTGAAGTGTTACTTTACATTTTGTACGCTCATTTAATTTGGCAACGATCTCCTCTGCTCTTGAGAAAAATCCATCCCTCACATTAAATACATTGATCTCTGCAACTCCATCCAGTGCAGCCTGTACCAAAATGGCAGTGGCAGCACCGCCGGCTCCCAGAAGTGTCATTTTCTTGCCGATAATATCCACACCATTCTCAGCAACTGCCCGCATAAATCCTACACCGTCTGTAGTGTATGCAGTCAATACACCATTATCATTTACAATAGTATTACATGCTCCGGAAATCTCTGATGCAGGAGAAACCTTATCTGCCAGCTTACACATAATATTCTTGCCCGGCATGGTAATATTCCAGCCTCTGACGCCCATAGTCCTCAGTCCCTGGACTGCCTCCGGCATTTTTTCCTCCGGCACGTCAAATGCAAGATATGTATAATCAAGTCCCAGCTGGTCGCATGCCTCATTGTGCATTTCCGGAGAAACACTGTGCGCAACCGGGCTTCCAAGTAAACATAATAATCCTGTGTGTCCTGTAATATGTTTTGACATAATCTGTATTCCTTTCCGCATTTTATTCGTAATTCAGATTATACACGATTTAAAGTGATAAAGCAAGTCTGTGAGAACAAACTATTAATTGTGCCATGCCAGCCTTCTGCTTGCAGGATGGCATTCTCCTGTCATCCAGTCTACATCATTGGTGATCCAGTCCATGATCCCCAGCTGTCTGGTTTCCCAGGCTACAGTTGCCTCATGCTCCTCCGGTGTCTCATCTCGCTCCATAGTCGTGTCAATTTCATCATATCCAAAGATATATCCACCTGCACTCCAGATACTGAAATTGCTGTCCGGGCCCGGATCCACAGTATCCCCTCTCTGTGCGATCAGTCCGTCATGTCTCGCCTTATATTCTTCTTCGCAGCCATCCTTCAGCTTTGTCATAAACATCCTATGACGGATCAGCTCCTTGTTTTCCCTGACAACTCCAAAGTTATGATACATCAGACGCATATCCTCTCCCGGAGTAGAAATCCACTGAAAAGTATCCTGGATTTCCCCTGTCAGTCTGTCCTTTACTGACTTCTCTTCTGCATTGAGCACAGCACCGTCTGCTTTCTCATAATACCCAAAGATCAGCTGGTCTGCATTCCAGATACTGAAATTTTTAATCTGGTTTCTATCCAGAAAACCGGTAAGCTCCAGCCAGATTTCCCCAAGCTTCCGGCGATATGTATTCATCTGACCATCCTTCACTTTCATGGCAAACGCATGTCTTTCCATAATATAAAACCCTCCTAAAATGTAACAAAAATAATACTGCAGCCACAGGTACAGACAGTATTATTCTACCACAGATTTACAGATATTCTATTCTTTTTTATTCTTTCACTGCACCGGAGGTCATTCCTCCAGCACACAGGTAATCTCAAAATAACTGTGCCAATGCCAGATCCCCGGCCTGCTGTTTTCCGGTGTCAACCTCACCTCTGCAATCTGAAAAGGAAAATATTTATCCAGCGGAATGTTGTCTCTCTCCAGCTTCATGTTACACCTCCTGCAAAAAACTGATGCCTACAGTATAACATTTATTAGCCTGTTATTGTAAAACAACTTAAAGATTCCCTTAGAATATTTTTAACCGTATAGCATTTCTTGAATGTATAAAGTATACATTCAAAACCCAGGCAGAAGCAGCAAGATTTGACCTTGCCTTGCCATCAAAACGGCTTTTCTCCAACTATACTCATGTATTGGAATCTGGAAAAATATGGCTGGGATATCTTAACAGTATTATTATTACTATTCCCGTAACGGTGATTTCCGTTTTTTTGGGAGCAATAGCCGGCATTGTCATTTCCAGACGAAATGACAAATTATCGCAGGGAATTTATTATTATTTTATCTTTGGTCTTACATTGACCTTACAGATTGCATCTATTTTCTTTTTGTTGCAATATTTACATATATATGGTACTTTTTTCTCTGTAATCTGTATCTTTATTTCATTGCGGATTCCTTTTACTGTTATGACATTCTGTAGCTTTGTAAATGGAGTACCACGAGAGATCGATGAAGCATCCATGGGCACATAAGGGAATTCTATTTTTAGATAAACAAGTTTATCAAAATCCTTTTTATCCCGCAAGAATGAATGATGATGAAATTGCCGTAGCGTCTTGCCTTGCATGTATGAAAAACTTCACAGAAAACGGAACAGAATTTTATTCATTACGCGAAGCACTTCAGGATACTTATTTATCTTTTATGCTTGAGCAGGCAATTGAAAGCGAAAAAACAGTAAAAACAGAAACACAGCCCTGGGGCTTTTAAGAATCACAGAGGGGTGAGGACTTGAAGAAATATCAATTTCAAAAGAGAATTTTATTGCGCAGCATTTTCATTATGCTAATACTATTTATCATACTAACTATGGTATTTTCCAGTTATGTCATCAAAACCAGCACAGCAGAATTCGAAGAACAAATTGATGTTCAACTTCGAGGAATCACCGTATTTCTATCTCCCCAGGGATTCCACAAAGGTTCCTTTTACATCACTCCAGTTACGTTCTGCATAGTCAAGAAGATATACAGCCTGCTCCAGCAGTGCATCTGTAGCATAAATCATACCGATCATATTTTTGTTAGTCGGATCTACAATCGCACTGTCCATACCGGCATTCATGGCCAGAACCATAAAAGCCTGGTTAATATTTTTTCTTACCGGAAGACCAAAGGAAATATTTGACAGTCCACTGGTGAAATGTGGCTCCTGCTTCTGACTGCATTTTGGCTCTTTCCCTGATCAGATCCGCATCCTTCTCTTATTTTCTCCTCCATATATACTATCTTACTGTGAAAAAATTCACAGAAAAAAACTGCCGACAGATTTTCTCTTTCGACAGTTCTCTTAATATTACTCATATCACTATAATTTTTACACTTATCCTTATTTCACAGTTCCCATCTTATTCAGAGGCCAATATCTCACAGCCACCTGTGCCTCAATGGCATCCTTTTCCACAAAAGTATTTGTCCAGTATCTGGAATCCATACTGTGATTACGATTGTCCCCTAACATAAAATAGCAATCCTCAGGCACTGTATAGGGTCCAAAGCTGCCTTCCGGTGTTTCCGGACAAAAGCTGTCATCCAGCGGCTCTTCAGAATCGTTAATATACACTTTACCATCTACGATATTAACAGTCTCACCCGGGAGCCCGATCACCCTTTTTACAAAAAGCTGTGAAGGATCATCCGGATATTTAAAAATCACAATATCAAATCTCTCCGGCTCCTTATTCTTATATGCCAATCGGTTTCCAAATACTCTGTCACCTGTCATAATAGTCTGTTCCATGGAACCTGACGGCACTCTTGCATTAATATACACGAAATGTCCCAGCAGAAATGCGATTACAAAGACAACAAGAATAATCTTTGCATAATCCCAGATTTCCTTCCACACAGATTGTGCAGGCTGTTGCTGTTGTTCTTCCTGGTTTTTTTCCTCGTTTTCCATTATCAGTTTCACCTCCAGAAAATTCATAACTGTTTACAGTTTAACACATTACAGCTGAAACTACTACTTAAAATTCTATAAATTTATAAAATCTCCTTCCAAAAAAGGTACAAAATGTTTCACGTGAAACATTTTGTACCTTGTGTCATAAACAGACCTTTCTATCAAAGGGACTGATGGTAAGTACTCAGGAAATCCTTTAATTTACCTGCTGCCTCTTTCAGCACTTCAATTCGCGGCAGGTAAACTACACGGAAATGATCCGGCTGTCCCCAGTTGAATCCACCTCCATGAACCAACAGGATCTTCTTTTCCCGTAAAAGATCCAGAGCAAATTTCTCGTCACTGACAATACCGAACTTTTTCACATCAATCTTCGGGAACATATAAAATGCAGCCTTAGGCTTCACAGCTGTAATTCCCGGAATATCTGTCAGTGCATTGTAAATATATTCTCTCTGCTCATAAATACGTCCGCCCGGAACAATATAATCATTTACACTCTGATGACCACCCAGAGCAGTCTGTACAATAGACTGTGCCGGCACATTAGAACAAAGTCTCATATTGGAAAGCATCTTCAGGCCCTCAATATAATCTGCTGCAATACGCTTATTTCCACTTAAAATCATCCAGCCAATTCTGAATCCCGCGATCATATGAGATTTGGATAAACCACTGAAGGTTACACAGAACAGATCCGGTGCCAGGGATGCAATGGAAACATGCTCCTGTCCATCCATAACCAGGCGGTCATAAATTTCATCAGAAAAAATGATCAGCTGATGCTCTCTGGCAATATTCACAATTTCCTGCAGCACTTCTCTCGGATATAAAGCACCCGTAGGATTATTAGGATTGATCAGCACGATTGCCTTTGTTCTGCTTGTAATCTTTTTGCGTATATCATCCATATCCGGATACCACTCAGATTTCTCGTCACAGATATAATGAACTGCCTTACCTCCTGCCAGAGTTGCACAGGCAGTCCAAAGTGGATAATCAGGAGAAGGGATCAGGATTTCATCTCCATTATCCAGCAATGCAGACATACACAGATTGATCAGTTCACTGACACCATTTCCTGTATAAATATCCTCCACACTGACATTTGGGATTTTCTTCAGCTGTGCATACTGCATGATTGCTTTTCTGGCTGAAAAAAGACCTTTGGATGCGGAATATCCCTCACAGTCTGTCAGCTGATCACGCATATCATAAATAACCTCATCCGGTGTGCGGAAGCCAAAAGGTGCAGGGTTTCCGATATTCAGCTTCAACACCTGTGTTCCGGCAGCTTCCATACGACTTGCTTCCTCTACTACCGGTCCTCTCACATCATACAATACATTATCAAGCTTTGATGATTTTTTAAACTCGCGCACTTTTCGTCCCTCCTCAACTGTCTGCTCCATGCCTTCAGCTCCTTTTTCACTGCTTCCATCAAGGTCTTCCGGATGCTTTTCAGCTTCCGGTGTCATCACTTCCGGATCCATTAGTTTCTCTGCATCTCCATTTCCCATCAACCATTCTTCTGTTACATCCAGTACCCCGGAAATAAAATGCAAGATTTCTGCTCTGGGAATCGTCTTGCCACTGAGATACTGACTTACATGACTTTTTCCAAGCTTCACGCCCTGCTCCTGAGCACAGCGCACCAGATCTACCTGTTTCATCTGTTTATTATTTAAAGCCTCTTTCAGCCTTTCTGCAAATGTATGATTCGCCATATTTTTCTCCCTTTCCTTTCGAAAAAGTACGGCGGATAAAATCATCCGCTTCGCTACTTGATTTGGTTAAATGTAGCAGTTCTTCTATTGCCCATAAAATACTATCTGCTGAATAGTTACATTACAATAATGTCAAAGTTCAATAAGCATTGTTTTGAACTTTATATATTCTCGCCTCATGTAATTGAACTCAGTATATCATCTCATTTTCAAAAATTCAACATTTATTTTTGTATTTTATAGTCTTATTTTTTTGTTCAATTTCATCTTATATATTTCTAAATTCATCAACAAAGCCAGTATCATCATATTGAACTTAGCTCAAACAAAAAAGCACCTCCGATACAAGCCGGTACAATAATGTACTGTTCCTTGTAACTGAGGTACTCCTTATTATTTACTCAATGATCTGTCTCCGTTTATTCTCCCATAACCGGATTCACAATCTTTCCAGCTACAGCACAGGAAGCTGCTGTTCTGGGAGATGCCAGATAGATCTGAACTTTTGATGTTCCCATTCGTCCCAGGAAGTTACGGTTATTGGTGGCTACCACACGCTCTCCATCTGTGAGGATACCCCCTGCACGTCCGCAGCACAGTCCACAACCGGGATGTGTGATCATAGCTCCCGCCTCAGCCAGAATATCCAGGATTCCCATATCTGCTGCCTGTCTGTAAATCTTGCGGCTGGCAGGTGTGACGATCAGCTTCACATAATCTGCCACTTTCTTTCCCTTCAGAACCTCAGCTGCTGCCTGAAGATCCTCCAGACGTCCGTTGGTACAGGAACCGATAAATACCTGATCAATCTCTGTGCCCTCCAGTTCCTCTACAGGGCGGATCTTATCTACCTGGGAAGGACATGCCATAACCGGTACAAAATCTTCGGCACGATAGGTCAGAGTCTTCATATATACCGCATCCTCATCTCCTGACAGGCTCTTCTGAAAATCATCCAGTTCAATTCCACAGTACTCTGCTGTTTTCTCATCCGGTGTAAACAACGCACATTTGGCTCCTGCCTCTATTGCCATATTTGACATTGTCATACGACTTGCCACAGACATATTCTTCACTGTACTTCCGGTAAATTCCAGTGATCGGTAAGTTGCACCTGCTGCTGTAAGATCACCGATGATCCGCAGGATCACATCCTTGGACATTACATTTTCCGGAAGTTCTCCATCGATCACAATCTTAATGGTCTCAGGCACCCGGATCCACATGGTGCCGGTTCCCAGGATACTTGCCATCTCTGTATATCCGATACCTGAGGAAAAAGCACCCACACAGCCATAGGTAGTAGTATGGCTGTCTGTACCAAATACCACGTTTCCGGGCTTCACATAACCAGCTTCCGTCATCAGCTGATGACAGATTCCGTCACTTCTATGTACATTTTTCATTCCAAATTTCTTTGCAAACTCATCTCCCACATGGAAATGTCTGGTATCGTCCAGCTGACTGGCCGGAACCAGATGATCATAGATCAGCACAACTTTATCCGGATCCCAGAGCTTTGTAAATCCCATCTCTTTGAACTTTTCTGCAACAAAAGGAATGAAAATATCGTGGATCATCACTCTATCCACATTTACAGTCACAATATCTCCCGGTTTTACCGCTTTTCCCACATTATTTCTGATAATCTTCTCAATAACTGTCTCGCCCATTTGCTTCTCCCTTCCTCTTAATCCAGACCATTCAGCTTACGCATAGCCTTTACCAGACCGCCTGCCCGGATAATATCCATGAGATTCTCCGGCAGAGAAGCAATTGGGTACTGTTTGCCATTGTAATCTACATGCTCATTCAGCACTACAGTTACCTCATCCCCCTCCTTGATCTCATCATAGAGGGTTGGCTGCTCAATCAACAGAAGTCCGTTATTAATTGAGTTGCGGAAAAAGATCCGGGCAAAGGATTTTGCGATCACGCACTGGATCCCCAACGCCTTGATAATCTCCGGTGCCTGCTCTCTGGAGGAACCGCAGCCAAAATTTTTGCCTGCAACAATAATGTCACCCTTACGGATCTGTCCAGCCAGCTCCGGACGGAGAGGGCTGAATCCATACTGCTTCATATCATCTATCGTTTTCAGTGCCAGATACTCAGTAGGGATAATAATATCTGTATCAATATCATCTCCAAGTACCCACACCTTTCCTGTGAATTTTTCCATAATATTTACCTCGTTTATGTCAATTGGATAAAATCATCCTCTTTGCTACGCAGCTCTACGCCGAATAACTGCTCCGCAGTTTATTCGGTTAAAAACTACTTAACTTCACTGGCCAGAGCAATTTTACCTGCAATGGCAGATGCTGTAACAGTTGCTGCTGATCCCAGATATACCTTAGAGCTTGGATGTCCTGCACGGCCTTTGAAGTTACGTGTTCCTGTACTGATCAGCACCTCGTTTTCACCGATAACACCCTGACAGCTTCCCCAGCAAACACTACAGTTCGGGTTCATAACAATTGCTCCTGCATCCATAAAGATGTCCAGCAGTCCTTCCTTCAGTGCCTGTCTGTAAATGGTCTGGCTTGCAGGTACCACCAGGAAACGAACACCCTCAGCAACCTTTTTACCTTTAATAATCTCAGCACCTACTCTGAGATCTTCAATACGTCCATTATTGCAGGAACCAAGAAAGGCTTCATTAATCGGAATTCCACAGGTTTCCTCTGCAGGAACTACATTATCCACAAAATCAGGCTTTGCCACTACCGGGCGCACCTTGGACAGATCAAAGGTATATTCTCTGGCATAAACTGCATCCGGATCACTGTGGAATACAGCCTTTGGCTCACGACCATGCTCTCTCAGGTATTCCATTGCCTTCTCGTCGGCCTCAAAAATACCGGTCTTTGCACCGGCTTCTACTGCCATGTTGCAGAGAGCCATTCGGTCACTGATGCTTAATGTCTTTGCACCTTCACCGGTAAACTCCATAGCCTGATAATTACATCCGTTTGCCCCGATCTCACCGATAATGGTAAGGATCAGATCTCTGGCATAAACACCCTCCGGTAATTTTCCCACAAGATTAAACTTCACAGATTCCGGTACCAGTACCCAGGAGGTTCCTGTCACCATACCATAGAGGAAATCTGTACATCCAACACCTGTGCCAAAAGCACCCAGTGCACCATAAGAGCAGGTATGACTGTCTGCACCAAAGATCAGCTCACCGGGACGTACATAATTCTCGATCATAACCTGGTGGCACACTCCCTTTCCTTCCCAGAAATCAATATGATTTTCCCTTGCAAAATCCCTCATTTTTTTCTGGGATGCGGCAGTTTTCGGGCTGTCAGAAGGTACATTGTGGTCTACAATAAATACCAGCTTTTTTGCATCTGCAATATGAGGATTTTTTAATTTATTGTTGTACATATCCACTGTCAGATGTGTAGTTCCGTCATTGCTCATCAGGCGGTCCAGCTTTACCGTATGGATATCACCCGGTTTTACACTGTCTACTCCCGCAGCTGCAGCAATGATTTTCTCTGCGATTGTCATTCCCATCTTATTTTTCCTCCTCTCGGTTCAGAGAGGCGATCAGACCACCCTGATTTAAGATTCCCTGCATATATTCCGGCAATTTGGTACAGGAATATATTTTTCCCTTCGCTTCTGCTGTTCCCTCAGACATATGGAGCACCATTTTGTCTCCTGTCTGAACTTCATCCGGGAGATCTTTACAGACAATTGCCGGAAGTCCGATATTAATGGCATTTCTGAAAAAAATCCTGGCAAAAGATTTGGCAATAACAGCCTGCACACCCAAAGCCTTCAACACACCAGGTGCCTGCTCTCTGGAGGAACCACAGCCAAAATTCTCTCCGCCAACCACAAAATCTCCAGGCTTTACCTTCTTTGCAAAATCCGGATCCAAAGATTCAAAGGTATGTCCTTTCATCTCATCCAGATTTGGAAGCAACAGATACTGTGAAGCAATGATCTGATCTGTATCCAGATCATTATGAAATTTAAAAATTGTTCCCTGTTCCATAATATATGATTCCTTTCTGATATATTCATTGTACACTCATTCCCTGAAACTTTTTGTCAGACAATGTAAAAATTCTTTTCCTATTCTAACACAAAATATTGCAGAAAGAAAATAAAAGATATCACGTTCTTCATTTATATGTTCTGGTAAAAATATCCAAATATTCTCTTTCCACCTCTTCAAAGGGACGTACCTCATAAGTCAGATCTATATGAAGCCCTGGTGCCTCTGTCTGCTGTTTTTCTCCCAGAAGGATTTCCAGATCATACCAGAGCAGTGCATGATCGATTTCATCCAGCCGGGTCTGCTCTTCCTTTGTCAGCCCAGAACCCAAAAACTTCTTATAAATCATACAGAGCAGCTGTTCCTCCCATATCTGATACTCAGGCAGCTCTTTTTTAAACGGTGAAGGTACATCTGACATATAGCATTCACTGGCGTCATGAAGCAGACAGGCCAGAACCATACGGTCAGACAAGCCTCTGGCAGCAGCCTCTTTTGCACAGCAGATACAATGTTCTCCCACTGACCAGAAAGTCTTTACATGACCATTTCCCCTGCAGATCAATGAAAGAGCATGTGCAATATCCTCAATCCGGATCAGCTCCGGATCCGGATTTGTTGGTTTAAAATGATTTCCTGTATAGGTTGTTATATATTCACTCATGTTGTTCCTGCTTTCTCACATTTAAGTATAAAAGTCATTATAATTTATTTTTGTTCTTTTTCCAACCCGGACTTTTACATTAACACAGCCCATTTATAATTCATAAAAACAGATATTTTTCTTTGGCAAACCTTACATAAAAGCCTGCATATTGATATTGTATTTTATTGCTTTTTTATAATATATCTTTTATAATGAAAACTATGATAAAAGTAATTCTGCGAAGCAATCCGCAGACTAAAACTAGAACGTGTTTGAAAAATTGATAAAATATCAGGAGTATACAATGGAATTAAAAAACAGGACTTTATCAAATTTCGCCGAGCTTGTACGCACCGGTGAATGTAAAAATTTCAAAGGCCGACTAAAAGTAGGCGTGGATCTTGGTACTGCCAACACTGTTCTGGCAGTTGTAGACAATACCAATCGTCCCATTGCCGGCATATCTGCACCTTCCCGCGCAATCCGTGACGGTGTGATCGTTAATTTTTATGAATCTGTTCAGCTTGTCACAAAACTGAAAGCTGAACTTGAAGAGAAATTAAAGACTGAGCTTCTTTATGCGGCAGCAGCCATTCCACCCGGAGTCTCTCAGGGAAGTACCAAAAGCATCCAGTATGTGCTGGAGGGCGCTGGCTTTGAGGTTACGAATATCGTAGATGAACCAACCGCTGCAGCGGCTGTACTTAAGATCACAGATGGTGCTGTAGTTGATGTAGGCGGCGGCACCACAGGAATCAGTATTCTCAAAGATGGCAAAGTAATCTATACAGACGATGAGGCTACCGGCGGCAGTCACATGACAATGACAGTGGCAGGGCATTACAATATTCCCTACGAAGAAGCTGAAATTTTAAAAACAGATCCTTCAAAGGAAGATGAAATTTTCCCTGTGATCAAAGCTACTGTAGAAAAAATGGCTACCATCACTCAGAAATTTCTCAATGGTTACCAGGTTCCTGCTGTATATGTTGCCGGAGGTTCCGCCAGCTTCAGAGATTTCACAGCTGTATTTGAGAAAAAGCTGGGACTGCCTGTTTATCGTCCGGTTCATCCACTTCTGGTTACTCCGCTGGGAATCGCTTATTACTGCGATCTTCCTCCTGTCACGCATAAAAAATAATTATTATTTAAACACCCCGGAATTTCAAAAAGAAATTCCGGGGTATTTATATGTCATTCTACATTTTTGGTTGCAACAATATCCACACCGGTATCCGCCACATTTTTAAGAATGATATCTCCAATATGAACAGGTGCCGGAACTTGAATGCCTTTCAGGGCTCTTACACATTCAAAGATCTTATCTTTAGGAATATCCTCTTTTGTTTTTACTGATACCATATGAATGCTGCCCCCTGATACACGTACAGTAGAGGTCACGATCCTTGTAGGATCAGTCACTTCTTTTCTGGCATATACATCACCGCGCTTACAGGTATTTCCAGTGACACTTACCACCTCTTTGCCATTCATCACAACAGTAAGAGGACAGCCCATGGGACAGCCGATACATGTCAGTTTTCTCTCTTCCATAGTTTACGCCTCCTCAATCTTAACTGTGATGGTCTGAAGATCAGGATATTTCAGAAGCTGCTCTTTTGTCAGCTTAATCTCTTCCATTTCTCCTGGTGCAACAACCGGACGTTTTTTGTGGATCACTCTTTCGTCATCAAAATATGCACTGATGTAGCAGTTTGTATAAACACCGCCCACACGGAAGCGCACGGTCAGATTCTCATCCATACGGTCTGTATGGATGGTTCCCGGAACTGTGTATCTGACACCTTCAACCGGATTTATCCTGATCTCTTTTCCCTCTGAGCTTCTTTCACTTCCCAGTTTCACATATTCAGCAGCATTTCTTCCGGCAGTTCCGGCTTCTTCAGATACAAAGTCAACCAGGTCATGTACGTGCAATACATTTCCACATGCAAATACACCTTCAATATTTGTCTCAAGGCTTTCGTTTACTTTAGGTCCTGATGTAACAGGATTCATATCCACACCCATACCTCTTGAGAGCTCATTTTCCGGAATTAAACCTACGGAAAGGAGAAGAGTATCACAGCTGTATTCTTCCTCAGTTCCGGGGATTGGCTTTCCATGATCGTCTACCTGTGCCAGTGTAACACCTTCCAGCCGTTCTTTTCCCTTAATATCAACAACTGTATGGCTGAGCTTCAGCGGGATTCCGTAATCATCCAGGCACTGAACAATATTTCGTTTCAGTCCGCCGGAATAAGGCATCAATTCTGCAACTACTTTAACCTTTGCACCTTCCAGTGTCATTCGTCTTGCCATGATCAGACCAATATCTCCGGAACCAAGGATCACAACTTCTCTTCCCGGCATATAGCCTTCAATATTTACCAGTCTCTGTGCTGTACCTGCTGAGAAAATACCTGCAGGGCGATAGCCCGGGATATTCAGTGCTCCTCTGGAACGTTCGCGGCATCCCATTGCCAGAACAACTGCTTTTGTCCGGATCTCAAAAAGTCCTTCTTCACGATTCATTGCAGTGACTATCTTCTGAGAGCTGATATCCATAACCATTGTGTTTAATTTATATTCAATGTCCAGTTCTTTCACCTGTCCAATAAAACGTTCTGCATATTCCGGTCCGGTCAGTTCTTCTTTGAATGTATGAAGTCCGAATCCATTATGGATACACTGATTCAGAATCCCGCCAAGCTCCCGGTCTCTTTCAAGGATCAGGATACTGTCAACGCCGCTTTTCTTCGCAGAGATCGCAGCTGCAAGTCCTGCCGGTCCTCCTCCGATGATAACAATATCATAAGCTTTCATGATTCAATGCCTCCCTTTTATAACGAATCCTTATTATTATCTGTGACAATTCTGGAATTTCCACCGGATTTCGTAATATCAAACATGCTCACATGTCGTTCTCTTGCCAGGATCTCCATTGTTCTCGGGGAACAGAAGCCAGCCTGACAGCGTCCCATACCGGCTCTTGTTCTGCGTTTTACTCCATCCAGTGATTTTGCTCCCAGAGGTCTGTTGATGGCATCCATGATCTCACCTTCTGTTACCATCTCGCAACGGCAGATAATATTTCCATACTCTGGTTTTTCTCTGATCAGGGCGATTCTTTCTTCCTTGCTAAGGGTATTGGGATCAAGAATCCCTTTTCTTGTTGCGATGAAATCTTCCTTTTCTTCCAGGTTCATTTTTTCCTTTAGGATCTGTGCTATCATTTCCCCGATGGCCGGTGCACTGGTAAGTCCCGGTGATTCGATACCTGCACAGTCGATGAAACCTTTTGCATCTTCCACTTCACCAATCAGAAACTCATTTCCGTCCTCATGTGCACGAAGTCCGGCAAATGAAGTGATAACCTGACGGAGCGGAATATTTTTTACATTCATTTCTGCTTTAGCGATCACCTGGTCCAGACCTTCTCTGGTGGTGTTGGTTCCCTCTTTATCATCAATATCAATTGCGGTTGGACCCAGGAGCAGATTTCCGTGGACTGTGGGTGCCACCAGGATCCCTTTTCCGTATTTTCCCGGAAGTGCGAAGATAGTTTTACTTACATGGTTTCCTGCGCTCTTATCAAGCAGACAGTAATCTCCACGCCGGGGTGTGATATGGATCTTCTCCTCACTTACCATATTATGAAATCTGTCTGCATAAACACCGGCTGCATTTACCACGTATCTTGTCTGGAAAACTCCATGATCTGTATGGACCTCCCAGCCCTTATCTATTGGTTTAAGATCCGTAACTTCTGTATCAAATTTAAATTCCACACCATTGGCATTTGCATTCTCTGCCATTGCCATATTCATACCAAAAGGACATACAATACCGGCTGTAGGTGCATAAAGCGCAGCGTAAGCCTGATCGGAAATATTCGGCTCCATTTCCTTCAGTTCCTCACGGTTAAGAATCCTTAACTCCTTAACTCCATTTGCAATGCCTCTGTTATACAGTGCCTGAAGATTTGGCATATCTTCTTCATGCAGACATACAACCAGAGAACCATTTTTCTTAAACGGAAAATCCAGATCCCGGGAAAGCTGTTCCATCATCTGATTTCCCCTGACATTCAGTTTTGCCTTCAGTGATCCTTCAGCAGCATCATAGCCGGCATGGACAAGAGCACTATTTGCCTTGGAAGTGCCGCAACATACATCCTCTTCTTTTTCAATTACACAGGCTTTTATTTTGTACCGTGACAGCTCTCTTGCTGTTGCCGCACCTGAAACTCCGGCTCCGATAATTATTACATCATACATTCCCAGATCACTCCTTAATCACTAATCCTCTTTTGCCCATCCATAAGCGTATTTGACAGCCTTGTTCCAGCCCTTGATACGTTTTTCTCTTTCTTCATCAGAAATCTGCGGCTCAAACGTTTGGTCAATTGCCCAGTTTTTAACAACATCTTCTTTACTTGTCCAGTATCCCACTGCCAGACCTGCAAGATAAGCAGCACCCATTGCTGTTGTCTCCACACATTGAGGACGGTTAACCGGTGCATTGATAATATCAGACTGTGTCTGCATCAGGAAATCATTTGCGCTTGCTCCTCCGTCAACCTTAAGTGCTGCCAGATCAATCCCTGAGTCTGCTTTCATTGCTTCCAGTACATCATTTACCTGATAAGCAAGAGATTCCAGGGTTGCACGGATAATATGATATTTGTTAACTCCACGTGTGATTCCTACAATAGTTCCTCTTGCATACTGATCCCAGTGCGGTGCGCCAAGTCCGGTAAATGCAGGTACCACATAACATCCGTTTGTATCTTTTACTTTCTTTGCCATGTATTCTGAATCTGATGCGGACTCAATAATACGAAGTTCATCTCTCAGCCACTGGATCGCAGCACCTGCTACAAAGATAGAGCCTTCCAGCGCATAATTTACTTTTCCGTCCAGTCCCCACGCAATAGTTGTTACCAGACCATTTTTTGAAAAGATTGGTTTCTCACCGGTATTCATAAGAAGAAAACAGCCTGTTCCATATGTATTTTTTGCTTCTCCTGCATTGAAACAGGTCTGTCCGAATAAAGCAGCCTGCTGATCTCCGGCAGCACCTGCAATTGGGATAGATCCGCCAAGATAAGATATATCTGCCTCTCCGTATACACAGCTTGAAGGTTTTGGTTCCGGCAGCATACATTTGGGGATATCCAGCTCTGCAAGGATCTCCTCATCCCATTCCAGCGTGTTGATGTTAAACAGCATCGTGCGGGAAGCATTAGAATAGTCTGTTACATGAACTGCACCTTTTGTCAGTTTCCAGATCAGCCAGGTCTCAACTGTACCAAATAGTAATTCCCCTCTCTGCGCCCGTTCTCTCGCACCCGGCACATTGTCCAGGAGCCATTTTACCTTTGTTCCTGAGAAGTAGGCATCAATAACAAGACCTGTTTTTTCTCTGAATTTATCAATGAGTCCTTTTTCCTTCAGGCTGTCACAATATTCAGAAGTTCTGCGGCACTGCCACACGATGGCATGATAAATTGGTTCACCGGTCTCTTTATCCCATACAATCGTAGTTTCCCTCTGATTCGTAATACCGATTGCAGCAATATCTTCAGCGGTTGCCCCGATCATATTCATTGCTTCAACAGCTACACCAAGCATACTTGCCCAAATCTCATCCGCATCATGTTCAACCCATCCTGGTTTTGGAAAATACTGTGTGAATTCCCTCTGTGCAACGCTGCACAATTCTCCCTTTTCATTAAACAGGATGCATCTGTTACTTGTTGTTCCTGCATCCAGAGCCATTACATATTTAGCCATTCTTTTTCCTCCCTTTCATGGTCTCCTTTATAATGATTGTATTATATAAGACAATTTCTGACAAATCCAGAATAACGCATATGTCAAAATTTATTCTTTTTTATAACATTATACTATTAATTTTGTCCAATATAAAGGAAATATGTTTCAAATTTTTTAGTCATTTTTTAATAAAAGTCTATATTTTCCATTGACGTTTTTGGTATTTTATGTTAGCATGAAGGCAATTCAAGATATCGAATGACGAAACTGGGAGAGACGCAGAATGTGCGCCGAAGGGGATGAAGAACTCTCAGGCAAAAGGACCAGTTTCCGACGAACCTCTGGAAAGCAACAATAAAGTTGCACCGAAGAAGCAACCGATCACAAAATTTCGGGTAATCTTTCAGGTTAAGATGACAGAGCGCAGAACAAGTATTTATTTGTTCTGCGCTTTTTTATGTATATGATTTTAAAAGCCCCCATAAGCAGGGGGCTTTTTTTTCGTTTCCTATTTTTATAGCGAAAAATACTTAATTCACCTTTGATGGATCAATTTCTGTAATGGTCGGTGCTGTCCAGGTCTCCAGGGCATCCATATCAGGCGTATAGATACGCATATACAAATGGAAACCTCCGTTATCTACAGGAAGCCAGTTTGTGGTATCCTCCGGTGCATCCTTAGACAGAATAACATCAACGGAACCATCATCATTCACTTTCAGATCGGAACGGTCATTTATGCAGTAACGATCAATAGGATTATCGATCAGGAAATCATCGTCCCCATATGCAGTCACAGACCAGAATCCCCCTTCAAGAACCTGCGGATAGCTTTCAAAATGAAGAATATATGATTTTTCTCCTGTGAGAGTATTTCCATCCGCATCCTGCTCTATCTTTGGATACAGCGCAACTTCAACTGTATTGGCACCAAGCCCTGCAAGAGCTACCAGTGCACGATAAGCATATTCTGTATTGAAATCTCCGATCGGTTCACCAAAATAGTCCCACTGACCAAGCTTTTTTGAGAATTTCTGGCCCTCTTTGATAAGCTTTAGCTGAATTTCTGTCAGCATTGTCTTCCAGTTTTCTGCAACATCACCGGTAAGAACAGAAGTGTCAAATTCCATACCAGGACCTATATTCACAGCTGCTATTTTTTCAAGCATTTCCTTATCCGCAGCTGCCGGAGAATTCTTTACCATCAACTCATTGGCCTTATTAAAAAATGTGATCGGATCCATGGAAAGAACCTTATCAACAGGAATATAATCATTCTCTTCGCTGTAGCTTCCCCTCGGAGGTTCATAAGTGTCTCCGGATATATAATCGGAAAGCGGCATAAGTTTCATTTTTTCCTGGATGGCATACACATTTGGAAGATCCTCTTCTCCTGTTAAAACGATTCTGGTGATGGACCATGCCATGGATGTAGGAACATCTATACGGGTAACTCCCTCAGGCAGTTCCCCTTCCCACGTAGAAAGAGTAATTGCATATACACCAGCCTTATCAAGAACCGCGGCAGTATTTGTCCATCCATCCAGTACTTGAACCTTACAAAAACGATCTGTTTCCGGAAGTTCATAGACCATCGGCTCCTCGCTCAGATCATACCAGACCTGTGAATAGATCGTATCCACATTAGGAGTCACCACAGTCTTGAATTGTGCATCTGCCAGTGCAACACTGTGTATAAACTGATTTACAGGTGCTTTTTCGGTAGCAGCTTCCTCTGTGTTCGTTGCCGAGGTCTCAGTCGCATCCATAAGCACCAGCGGAAATGTATAAACATAAGCAGCTTCCACTGTCTCCCATATATTTTTATCTGTCTCACTGTCAGCAGATGCTACAAATCTTTTCATATTCATATCCTCCTGCTTCCGCCCCAAAACTTTATGGTTCAATAATGTTAAAATATTTATACTCTGACGTAACAGTAACCGCATCCATCAATCGTGTCAGGCAGGTCTCATCACCCTCCTGTTCGATCAAAGCAGCAACATTCTCAGCGTTTTTCTGAACAACAGCCAACAGTCCGGCACGTTTGGTATTCCATGTCACATCTGCATCCGGATCCTGTGCATCCTTCTGATAAAGAAGTACGCCATTTTTTACGCGGAGTACATAATTACCTTCCGGCAATATAATATTTGCTGTAAAGGTCAGATCTGGAATCTTCGTCGTATCTACAAAAATTCCCAGATAATCCAGAATCATATCCGGTGTCATATGTAAGAAAACATCACCGTTACCGCTACTTCGCGTTGCATCATCGGTATTTGTACCATTTCGCAGTTCCTGTGCAGCACAAAGGTAAGCGCTGCGCCATGGACCTGATTCTGCCTGATATCCCAATTGCTCCAATGCATCCGCACACAGATAACGTGCATCCGTATTTTCCGGATCAGCAAAAACCAGCGTATTGGTAATCTGAGCCACCCACTGATATTCTCCCTTGGCAAAATCTTCTTTTGCTTTTTCAAGAACAGCATCTGTATCACCGAAATATTCTACCAGCTTTTGGGCATAATCCGATGGTGTAAGTTCAGCAAGATGGACAGGATTACCGTCATACCAGCCCATATATTTCTCATATACTGCCTTCGAATTATGAGAAACTGTACCGTAATACTGACGAGTATACCAGACTTTCTCCAGTTCCTCCGGAAGCTGGATCATATTGGCAATCTCTGTTTCCGTATAACCTTCATTAATGTAGAGCAATGTCTGGTCGTTAATAAACTTATATACAGCTGCAGTATTGGTCATATATTCCTGAATGGTATCATTTCCCCAATGTGGCCAGTTATGGGACTGGAATACCACATCTGCCTTATCACCATAGAGAGCCAGAGATTCCATGATGTACTCTGCCCATGCGTTTCCGTCACGCACCTGGGCTCCGCGGAGTGTATACAGATTGTGGAGTGTTCCTGTACAGTTTTCAGCCATCCACAAAGCATTTTTGGATCCAATCCAGAAGTTCATCTCTGCCGGTGCTTCGGTGCCCGGAGTAAGCTGAAATTCAATTTCCACTCCGTCAATAGTATGCTTCTCACCAGTTTGTGTGATTTCAAGTGTAGGAGAAATATAACTTGTTCTACCCTTGGACTGTCCCATACCAATACCAATGGCAAGGGATCCTGTTTCACCACCCTCAAGCATTGTTCCATACTGATAACTTGCTCTTCGTCCCATAGCAGTACCTGCATAAATATTCTCGCTGACAGCATGCTTCTCAAAGCCTTCCGGTGCAATTACCTGCACATTGCCGGCTTGTACCTCTTCTTCCGAAACAATTCCCTTGACTCCACCGAAATGATCAACATGAGAATGGCTGTAGATCACTGCCTTTACAGGAAAAGTGCCCAGATTCTCTTCCACCAGGGCAAGAGCCGCTTGTGCACACTCTACACTCATCAATGGATCTACTACAATCCATCCTGTATCGCCTTTTATGAATGTGACATTTGACATATCATAGCCACGCACCTGATAAATTCCATCCGTTACTTCAAAAAGACCATAAATGTGATTCAGCTGTGTATCTCTCCAAAGACTGGGATTTGCTGTATCCGGAGCGTCCTGATCCAGAAAAGCATATGCCGTCTGACTCCATACAAGCTTTCCGTTCTCATCATAAATATCCAGAGTATCCGGAGAAGCGATCTGACCCTTTGTAGCATTCTCAAACTCTGCAGTATCCTCGAAATCCAGCAATGCATAAACTTCCTGGTTTGCATCAATCGTATACTGAGTGGCCGGTTTACTTTCCGCTGTTAATTCTGATGCTGCAGCTGCAGTTAAACTGCCACAGATAGTCATGGTAAATGTCAATGCAGCAGTAATCAAAGCAATTACTTTTTTTCTTTTCATGTTATTTCCCCCTTGTCCTACAAGAATTTTGAATATTCTCTGCTGTAAATCTCAATTGATCACAAGAGCTATATTTAATAAGAATATAGCATGAATATATCAGGGAAACAATCAAGCTGTTGCGAAATGACATTTTTATTGCGGTAAATCAACACAATAAGCGGTAAAACAACATTTCTTTATAACATTTCTTTATATAGTGGGATTACTTTTCATAGCAACTGCAGCCAACCTGACCATATGATTTTCTTCACTTATAGATTTCATTTGGTCTGCATTAAACAAAATGCATCCACAGTGTCCCGGAAATGTGGGAAAACATATAATTTTCAGATTGGTATCTATTTCCGGACTATAGTCCATGATTTCAAGTGTTTCACCGTACAAGGTGGCACGTTCATAAACATGAAGCCATTTTGCGTCCATATTGGAGAAAAGGCTGGAAAAGGAATTCCCGATCATCTTGTCCAACGGCAGCTTTTCCAGTGTAGCCAAGGCTTCATTCCCATATCGAAAGATCCAGTCCACTGCCTTTTTTTCTTCATTAAATACCATTTCTATATCCGTAAATGCAAACGGGAGACTATCACATATTTTATAATATTTGCTATATTCTTCCGGGGTCAGCGGCAGCTTTTTTTTACTGATTTTTGCAATCATAAGCTCCTGTTTTTTCTGCAGTTCTTCTCTGAGAGCCTTTTTCTTTCTCTTTGTATAGCAGATTTCCTCTCCATTAGACAGTAAAATTTTATCTCCAATATCACTGATTGCAGACACTGCAATCATACAGCCACGTTTTACCTCCATAAACCCTTCATCCAACTGCTTCTTTAATTCTTTCAATGTTATTCGACAACGATAAACACTTCCATCAAACATATGAATGGTACAATGATCATCAGACATGATCACATAAAGAATATCTGCACACCGGAGTGCGATCTTAGCACGATTGAAGGTTACTGTAATGAATTTCTGCTGCATGGCACCATCTCCTATTCACAATTTTACAAAAGATCAACAACCTTGAATAGAATCGACAAAAGAATGTACAAGGTTTCTGCTGTTTTCATCAAGCTGATAGGAATATTCAGGATGCCACTGAACACCCACCACATATTTACAAGCTGGCATATAAATGCTCTCGATCAAGTCGTCTTCTGAAATCGCCATTTGTTTAAACTGAGGTGATAGTGTTTTAATTGCTTGATGATGATAGCTGTTCACCCTAATGTGTTCTTTGCCTAAAATATCATAAAGCGGAGTATCCTTTTGTATTGTATTCATATGTACGGTTTTGTCGTATGAAGGTTCTATACGATGATTGATACAGGTGCCATATTCCGTCTTCAGATCTTGATATAAGGTTCCATCATAGCAGACATTCATCAGCTGAATACCACGGCAAATACCAAGAACAGAGCGATCTGCTTCCACAGCTTTCTTTAAAATATATTGCTCCATTTCATCTCGTGCCTCACAGCAGGGCCCGCACCAGGGCTTCCGTTCCTCCCTGTAAACAGCCGGAGACACATCATGCCCTCCACTTAACAAAAAACCACCGCATATTTCAATAAAATAGTCTAACTCATAATGATTCGTTGTTAAAGGAAGCACCAGGGGTATTGCATTTTCTGCTTCGAGCATCTGCAGATAACGCGGCTGTATCCAGTAACTTTTCTTTTCAGCATCATATAGCGGCATAACACCGATTACTTTTCTCATCTCTGTTTCTCCTTAAATTCCATCATGCTGTATATTTCATACTATTTACCATTCATTATACTCTATATACATAAATTTGTCACAAAAAGAGTGCAACTCAAAACGAGTTACACTCTCTATGTATCATCAACTTGTTTACTTTATTTTGCATATCATTCATTTCTGTATTTGCTATATCATGTAATACGATAATAAAAAAGTTTTTTCCTTTTCAGAATAGTTTTTTCCCGGTTCCTATTAATCATCATAGTGATTCCAGTCTCCCAATAAACTCCTGTCACTATGTCCAGTCTTGTGGCCTCTGTCATCATAATGATTCATTCCGCCAAAGAACCCTGGCCTGCTTTCTCCAATTTTATGGCCTTTGCTGTCGTAATGATTTATACTTCCAAATAATCCCGGTCTGCTATACCCATCTTTCTTACTTTTTCATCATCCCATGTCAACGCCCAGGGACTGACAATGTAGAAGGCACCATTCTTTTTCAATTTCATCTCCTTCTTAACTGTCCATTCCGCATAGTGAAATTTAATCTGTTTATTTTCGTAAATAGCCGTGTGAATATAATCTACGTTATAATACACCGTTTCATTCTCTGTCTTCGGTCGGTTTACAATGAAGACATATCTGGAAAGCATTTCGGCATCTGTCTTACAGCAAAGCTTCTCCAATTTCTGTATCAATTCTTTGGATTTCTTTTCTGTAATAAATTTAGAAGACTGAACTGCATCCACAAGAAGCTTCAACTCTGGCAGCTCAAAATCCCTGGCACCAATATAATAGCCAGGACACTTGCCCTTCTTCTGCTGGATATCCAGTCCGAATTTATCAAGAATCTCCATCTCTGTATAAATTGTTCTTCGGTCCGTACTAATGCCATATTCACGATCCAGGATCGTACATAATTCCGATGCATTTAGCATGTGTGTATCATCGGTACGTTCAAGCAAGATTTCCATCAGATATAACGTACGGAGCTTCTGATCAAATGAAGCCATTGCACATCATCTCCACTTTCTGTCTCAACTTTTCCTAGTGAAACATTCTATATTCTTTGTATCTGTTTTTACATTTACCACTCTTCACATTTAATACCGCTTATCTGTTCAATTGGAATGACCGTTTGATCTGTCATGATTATGGTATGCTCATATTCGTCTACCTTTTTTACAATACCAGAGCACGTAACATAGGATCCGCCGGCTTTTTTTGCATCGGGAATAAAATAAGTTATCGATACATTCTGTTCTATACCGATATTATTTCTGATTATATTGATTTTTTCGTTCAGCTGAGCAATCACTTCCTCGCTCAGTTCCAATCTTTCATCGGTTAATCTTGCCGTTTCTTTTATCGCAGTATCATGTCCGGTCAGCGCTGCAAAAGGAGCAAATTGTGCTGCCCGATCCCGAAGTGGCATTTGCGGATGATTCTTAGAGACCGGATGCGATAAATTGATGATATCTTCATAAGAATTATTTTTCATCCTCTTCCAACTCCTTTACGCCTTATGTCCGCCAATTTGTTCATTTCTGTCCTTGGCGGTTGCACCTTCCTGAAGATTCATTCCCTTCAGTACAGCGTTTTTTCCAAATTTCTTCTTAATACTGAGCATTGCCTCCTGCATACGTTTCTCACGATCCAGCGCAGCTTCTTCCTCTTCCTTCTTTTTCCTTTGCGCCTCATAATCCGTAAAAAGATCCAGCTGTTCATACACTTCTTCTTTTTTGACAGAACTTTCATCCACAAGCCTGTTCGCTGTGATATTGATTCTTCTGACAAGCAGGTTTCTGTCAACGATCCTGTCATATAACTCTATACCAACTACCGGACAGGCATCTGCATCAACAAAAATCTGCATATTTTCTCCCTCAATTACACATAAACGGAGTGCGAACCTCGATGAGATTACCACTGGGATCATACAGTCTTACAAGCTTCTGCCCACCTGCAAGTTCTGTCAGTTCTGTGGCATACCGGACGGAATACTTACCAGATTCATATTTTGCAATCAATTCATCTATATCAAATTCCTCGAAATACAATTCCATCCTGTTATTAAATGGCGTAGAAGTTTCATCCAACGTCTTTCCCCATAAACCGACGTCCTGCAAAACAAGTCCCTCCGATAAGATCACATTACCTTCATTCTGAAGAATCACTTGCAGTCCAAATAAGTCCTTATAAAACTCTATGGATTTTTCTATATCATCCACCACAATCAATACATTTTTCAGCATATCCGTCACCTCGCAATCCGCTTTGGTTATATAATTTTTCCGGACAAATGATCAATCTCATGCTGGCAGATCTGTGCCGTCCATCCAGACAGTTTCTGGCGCTGTTTTTTCCAATTGAAGTCATAATACTCTACTTCAATTTCCTGGTATCTGGTCGTCCTACGAACACCATCCAGGGACAGACAGCCTTCTTCTGTCTCATACATATCATGCTTTGAAACAATCACCGGGTTAAACATAACAACATCTATAAATCCCATATTCACAATGATAATATTCTTCCTTACACCAATCATATTTGCAGCCATACCAACGCACCGTTCCCGGTTCGCCTGCAGTGTGTCCTGCAGATCCTTCCCAATCTGGATATCTGCTTTTGTGGCCGGCTCGGATGGCTGGCCTAAAAAGAAAATGTCTCTTACGATTTGCTTTACCATTTATTTTCTCCTGTATTTAATTTCTAATTTTTATTTATCCTGACCGAAAATCTTTCTCATCGGCTCAAGATTAATTTTACAGCATCAATCAGATCCTCACTGAATCCTTCAAGCTCATTCATCGTTATTACCTTATCTCTGACAAAATACGCAATATCCCATAATGCTGTCGACTTACGAAGTTCAATCAAAACACCTGGATGTTTCTTATCCTGTTTTATTCTCTTTTCAAGTTCCCAAAAATGATCCGAAGCGTTTCCCGGGGATGTAAGCAATTCGACATATTCCTTGGTGAGCTGCTCCATATAATGTTCCTGCCAATCTGAAACACGTTCACGATATAACTTCCAATCTGCTTTTGAAATTTCCATAATTTCTGTAGTCTCCTCGAGTGCCAATTTTCAAAAAAAGCACTTACTAGTATTTTTTTACTTTCAATATCAACTCAAGTATAACATAAATACAATTCCTATAGTGAATCTTTCCTACAAAACAAAATTTCTTCCCATCCCTTTTTACTTTTGCTCATGTTCCTTCCTCCTTCTCAATCTTCCATAAACTCGAAATATTCTCGTTCACTGGCAAATAAAATGTATTTGCCTTCTACGTATCCCATGTATCCGTTGCTTGTGTTATAACCTTTCATCTGCCAGTCCCCCTTGATTTCTTTTTCTAATGCTATCAGTTTACACCAAATGGCTGTACAAAAATCCCGACAACCAAAAGACTAAACTTCCTGGATTATTTTTGCATTTAACAGCTGAAGATAGAGAATAGCAAGGACAGGAAGTGGTTACCCACCTTCCGGACATTTGTCTCAAAACAGGAATCCTACTGGAATACTTGCAGATAGATAAGGAAAGCAGCTTATCTTCCTTTGTCACAGTAAGTCCTGTGTCATAAAGCTGATAAGCTGCTATTTTGTTCTGCAGGTATTCTATTTGTTCTCGTTCAACCTTTTCTTTAACTCAAAGATATTCTCCTCAATCCGCTGTATTATAGCCTTAAAATCATCATCTGATTTCCCCGTTGGATCATCAAGTCCCCAGTTATCATCAAATGCTCTTCCAATAAAAGGACATCCCACATTACAGCCCATTGATATTGCGATATCAACATCTGGGATATCAGCAATCAGCTTACTATACTGACCATTTGCTTCCATGTCTATTCCATAAATCTCTTTCATGACACGAACGGCATCCTGATTAATCTGAGGCTTTGTCTCTGTTCCGGCCGAATAGCTTTCAAATATATCTGATGCCAGATGTTTTCCCAATGCCTCTGCTATCTGACTACGGCATGAATTATGAACACAGATAAATGCGACTTTTTTCTTATTCATGAAATGGGCACCTCTCCTTAATACATTGATTGTTCTTATCAGAATGAATACACTTTATAACAGGCTTTTCCATTTGTATATTGAAATTCTCTGCCACATAGTCAATCGCTGAGATTATGGCCATATAAGAATCTCTTTTACAACATCTTGGTCCACCAATGCTCCCGATTGCGTCAAGTGCCTTGGAAGTCATTTTATTAGCCAGACCCCAAGGTTCATTTTTAAGTGGAGTCGCTCCTGAGATTATTGATATAAACATCCCTGTACTAATTCCAGCACCACAAGCACCCCAGAATCCACATACGCCACCCGGAACAGCTTTTCCTCGATTCATCATTTCAAGCAGAACTTCCGGCAAATCAATCTCACCACCTGCATTCTTATATGCAGCAAGGAGCGCTGAACCAACCATAACATGATGCTCTGGTCCATGCATATGACAGAATGGCTGTTCCATCATTTTTCTTATAATTTCTATCGGATTCTTAGATATTTCACTAAGACATATGTCTATAATTACATCCATTCCTTTTGTATGGCATTCATTACATACATAATGGCCCTGCTCACATCGGGTTTTGCTTAATTCCTTTTTATGGCATAACATGCACTCCATCATTTCATCTTTTTCAAGATATATAAGTGGTGCTTTACATATAATACATTCTTCTTTCATTTCCATTTCCTACCTTCCCAAAGCTTCAATAAATGAACTTGCCTCTCTTATTACTTTTTTATTCAGAGAATAATGATGCCACTTACCTTCCTTACGATCATTTACAAGCTCACAGTCGACCAATATTTTCATGTGATGTGATAAAGTAGGCTGTGTAATATTGAATTTATCCAGAATCTTACATCCACATTTTTCTCCGTCTGACAGCATCTGAACAATCTCCAGCCTATTTGTATCCGATAATGCTTTACATATCAGTATCATATCTCTTGTTTCCATTTTTGCCACCTCGCATAGACGTTTGTCTATGTGTTAATTTATCATACGCATAGATACTTGTCAATGTATATTTATTGAATAAGAGTTATATAGCATTCTTTCCCCATTTTATCTCTCGCTTTTGATTTCTTTTTCTAATGTTATCAGTTTACACCAAATGGCTGTACAAAAATTCCAACAACCATTACTGTTCAGGAATTAGCTGAACTAAAAAACCAATGGTGCAGACTGATAACAGTCAAAACCATTGGTTTTCTTTATCCAAATATATTCTCTGTTTCTTCTACAATTTTTATTTTACTTTTTCCAACTTGTTATTTGCATCAAAGCAGACCTTGTCCCCTTCATTGATGTTACATTCATAGAGCATGGCATCCTCTGCTTTTATCCTTATTTCTTCTCCTGAAGAATTCATAAGCGTCACTATTGCCATGACTGGCATACCTTTCGGTCGTTCCTCACAACCGAAGTCCAGGTCTTCCTCAATTCGTTTTACTGTGTATATCATAGCTATTCCTCCGAAAATAATATTAGAAATCAGTTCTCCATGTTCCTTCGAATTTTCTCTATCAAAGTGACATCTGCCGGTAGCCAGGCAACGCTGTCCAGTTGATCCTTCGTAAGCCATTTTGCGGCTTCCGCTTCTTTCAATTGGTGTAAACTCATATAATCGCTTTTTTAACAGAAACGCTAAAATTACACTATTTTTCATTACTTCATCGTCCTCACCATTAGATGTCAAATCTCCACCCACAATCACCATGATAAATCATTTGTTTTGTCATACCACCGTCAATACAGATGTTTTCACCTGTGATAAAGCCTGCTTTTTCAGAGCAAAGAAACAGTACCATATTGGCAATATCCATGGGATTTCCCACACGATGAACCGGCTGCTGCACTGCATCTGCTCCTGTATATTCGGTAAAGTCAGTATCTATCCATCCCGGAGAGATTGAATTGACCCGTACTCTTCCTGCAAGGCTGACTGCCAACGCATGAGTTAATGCTGAAATTCCGCCTTTTGCTGCGGTGTAACTTTCTGTTTGCGGCTGACTCATGCGGTCACGGGAAGATGAAATATTGACAATGGCAGCTCCTTCAGAAAAATATGGCTGAAATAGTTTTGCCAGATAAAATGGTGCTGTAACTCCATATAAAATTCTCCCCCAAAATCCGCTTTCTATTTCTGTTGCCACAACATTATGTATTCTTTTTCACCAGTAGCATCATCTAATCCTTCACATTGAATATCGAACCCTTCTCTTTGGTAAAAAGAGATGGCTCTGGCCTTCTTCTGGTATACGTTTAATCGTAACCTAATTTTTTTATTCTTGATATAGTCTAATAAAAGTTTACCTATACCACATGACTGCATTTCATTAGAAACAAAAATCCCTTCAATGTATTCGTTACTTAGTCCTACAAATCCCTGAATCATTTTATTATCTTCATACACATAGACTTCCGCTTGTGACATCATTTCTTTCACTAATTCATAATTACTTGTCCAATATTGCTCAGGAATAAAATCATGTGCTTTTAAATTAGTCTTTAACCATATGTCAGCAACTCTATTAATATCTGTATTCTGCATCTTTCTGATCATAACGATTATCCTCCATCAGCTCCCGATTTCAGAGCTTCATTTCTAATACTGATTTTACCGTACTTTTTAGGTTCAGTCCATCTTTTATACCCAAGCAATATCGCTTCCATTTCCTTTCTGCCGGACTGTTAGTCCCTTTTCTTGAAAAATATAAAAAATAGAGCACATAGATAGATTCTACATGCTCTTACGCTTTATATTCTGTTTTTATATCTTATTCTCTTTAGACGAATTTTTTTTGATTCTGTTTATTACACCAGTTTACAACTTTATAATTAATAGACTTGCTGACGAATCAGCTGTTTTAAAGCCTTTATGATAACATTTGATTTTATATGTGTTTCGATGTTTCTAACGAAATTGGTCAAAAATATCTGGCTGCGAATGCCCTGACTTAATTCAAAACGAAACTCCTGTACACTTTTTGTACGA
Source organism: Blautia sp. HCP3S3_C12 (assembly GCF_052064155.1). Classification (NCBI taxonomy): domain Bacteria; kingdom Bacillati; phylum Bacillota; class Clostridia; order Lachnospirales; family Lachnospiraceae; genus Blautia; species Blautia sp. HCP3S3_C12. Next base: position 49,699 of record NZ_JBQHWC010000023.1, read on the forward strand.
TATTCGGAAAACTGCTCATCCTGATAGGGTAAGATCTTCATTGCACAATAACAGATATTGATCAGATTTACCAGCATTTCAATACCCTTGCAGCTTCGTACCATATAACTGCAAAGTGACCAGAAGGTTTTCTGCTCATAGTAGCTTGTTTCAATATTCCACCGGAACGAGTACAAAAACAGCGGAATATGTTTCATCCTGTCATTCTTCCATACAGGTATGCAAAGCATAATATTTACAAAGCAGTGTCCATTCAGATAATTGGAACCATTATGTGCGGCATGGTCAAAGAGTTTTGAAACATTCTCAAACCGAGTTCCGACCTTTGCTACCATGGTATCATCCACACAAAGAAATATCGGCTGTGTTGCCAGTGAATCCGGTATCATTCTCAAAGCAACTTTAGCTGTGATATTCATAAAGTGGGAATCAGAGAAAGGGTAAAAGGTGGAAATGATGAATAATAATGTTAGTGCAGTACAAGTAAATGGTGGCTTTTATACAGTTGTTGTGATTAAATTCGATATCTGGGAAACACGGATTATTGACGAAAGACATTTCGCGACCGAAGACGAAGCGAAAGCGTTCGCGGATCTGGTAAACAATGGCGGTAAATATCGCGGTGAAGGCGTTTCTTGCATTACTCATTATATTGGATAAAGGGGCGCGAAAATGGATATTGTTTTAACTTTTATGGGTATCTTTTGGCTTGCGTGTAAGCTCTTCAGGCTGTCATGGGGACAGGGTGACATATACCGCGAAAGATATCGAAGATATGGAAACAAGGAAGATCTGAAGAAGGCAAATGAAGCCGATAGCGCAATAATGTTTAGCATAATCGTTTTTACACTGGTTTTTACTTTCGTTTTGTGCGTTATATTTCATTAATAAGAAGATAATAAAAGAGGGTGTAAAAATTCTTGTGTCTATGGAAAGTAAATCTTTCTGATAAGAAATAGATATGTAAAATTTTGCTGTCGAATTAATGATTATG
>NZ_JBQHWC010000024.1:0-49764 GCF_052064155.1 Blautia sp. HCP3S3_C12
GTTTACCACTGGAAATACAAAATGGATGATATTGAAGAGACTGAGTCTGCATCTGTTTAATATGGTACTTATTAAATGGTCGATGTACTAGTACATCGTTTTCGAAATAACTATACCACTCACTTGTCTGCGAATCCGATTGCACAGGTCTAAAAGCCTCAGCGTAGCGGTGGCTACGGCGACCGACGACAACGCGGAAATAAGAAATTTAGACGCAAGATTGTTCGAGAAATCAACTTGTCGGTACACCAGCAATAGGCATGGATGCAGACTATTAAAAAGAATAAACCTATCAACTGAGCCATTTTTGAAAAACAAGGCATAAACCAAGGAGATAGTTTACTCTTTTTTATTTGTTTCAGAATGTTTCAGAATCACTTGCATATTGATTTCCTGATCTGCATATGCTATAATGCCAGTAGGCGAAAAGAAATAGCAAGTCCATGTAGACAAAAAGAATGAAGCCCTCAGTAGTGCGAATACTGGGGGCTTCTTCTTATTTTTTTATGGCAGACAAGAAACTGCCAGGTTAGTGTTGCCGGGTATCGGTTGGACAACACTGTAAGTATAACATATCTCTTGTCATTCTGGAGGTACAAACAGTTCTTAGAAGTTTATAAAATAATACTGGGTTTATTCGAGTATATCATCCTAAAATCATTATTTCAGGAATAGGAAGAGTCTCAGTACAAAAACTGCAATTCTGAGCAGTATCCCGGAACTGCAAATTGCACAAAAAAAATAATCAGAACCTATGTCCTGATTATTTTGAGTAACTTTGATTTACTGGCACCTCACAAACCCAGTAAATAAGCCATTCTTAGCAAGCTGATGACGGGAATTGAACCCGTGACCCCTTCCTTACCAAGGAAGTGCTCTACCTCTGAGCCACATCAGCATTGTGTCGGATTTACCGCTCACAGTTGAATATATTACCAGAACTTGTTTGTATTGTCAATCCCTATTTTTTAACTTTTTGATTTTTATTTTATACAGATATCTTTCTATTTTTGATATTGCTCCAACTGCTCTCTGATTTTGGTTCGGATGCGCTGTAATGCATTATCTATGGACTTGGGTGTTTTTCCCATGATCCGGGCAATCTCTCCGTATCCGTTTCCTGCCAGATAATATTCAAGAACCTGGTTCTCCATTGGACTTAACGTTGCTGTTATCTCCTGCTCCAGATCCTGGACATTCTCCTGGTCAATAATAATAGACTCCGGGTTCTCTCCCCAGTTATCTCCAAGATGTTCTTCATTTTCCCCATCCTGTTCGCTGAGAGAAATATAGGAATTCAGCGGCTGGTGTTTCTGCCTGTTGGAACTCTGGATGGCGTTGTAGATCTGTCTGTCCACACATATACTGGCAAAGGTCTGAAATGCAGCATCTCTGTCCGGCTGGTAATCGCGGACTGCCTTAAACAGTCCGATCATACCTTCCTGTATCAAATCATCGTTCTCCCCGCCTATCAGGAACATGGTCCTTGCTTTCTTGCGGACCATGTTCTTGTATTTTTCCATCAGATAGTCGAGGATTTCTGATTCCCCGTTTTTGAAATGGGAAATTAATTCTTCATCTTTAATTCCGTCATACTGTTTCATCAATTTAACCCTTCCGTTTTTCTGAAAATCTCTATCATTCGCCCAGAGGGCTTCTTATAACATAACAATATTGTGGAATAATTTTATTTCTTCTGCAGTCTCTGACGTACAATCTCATATCCAAGTACTCCGGCTGCCACAGATGCATTGAGGGAATCAATGTCACCCTTCATAGGAATAGATGCCACGAAATCACACTTCTCACGGATCAGTCTGCTTACACCTTCACCTTCATTGCCGATCACTACGCCGATCGGACCTGTCAGGTTAAGATTGTACATGGTTTCACCGCCCATATCTGCACATACAAACCACATGCCCTGTTCTTTCAGTTCATCGATGGTATGTCCCAGATTGGTAACTTTTGCAACAGGTGTATAGTTTAATGCACCTGCTGAAGTCTTGGCAACTGTGGAAGTCAGGCCAACTGCTCTTCTCTTGGGAATAATCACCCCATGTGCACCTGCAAGGTTTGCTGTACGGATGATCGCACCAAGATTATGAGGATCCTCAATATTATCCAGGATAAAGATAAAGGGATCTTCTCCTTTTTCCTTTGCCTTCGCAAGAATATCTTCTACACTTGCATATTCATAGGCTGCCACCTGAGCGATTACGCCCTGATGTGCGCCTGTCTCGCTTAACTGATCCAGACGTTCTTTTGCCACATAGTTAATAATCGTATCTTTTTTTCTTGCCTCTCTGGCAATAGTGCGGACCGGTCCGTCCTGGCATCCGTCCAGGATAAAAAGCTTATCTACACATTTGCCGGAACGAAAGGCTTCCAGGACTGCGTTACGTCCTTCTATCTGTTCACTCATATCTTATCCTCTCCAATCCCTGCACGGACCAGTTCTATGATCCTGCTAAAATCATCTTTTAAATATAAATAGCCCATCAGAGCTTCAAACCCTGTTGCCCTGCGGTAGTCTGCCATGGTTGCATGTTTAGCCATTGTAGGAGAATGAGCATTCCTTCCTCTTCTGTAAACGCTGTGTTCCTCCTCTGTGAGCATGGGTTCAATCACTTCCATCATGGAAGACTGGGTTCCTGCCTTAACCAGACTGCTGGCTTTTCTGTGAAGCTGGTTCACCGGACAATTGCCTTTTTTTACAAGGATCGTGCGGATTACCAGTTCATAGACGCCATCTCCGATATACGCCAATGTCAGCGGAGAATAGGTTCGCAAGTCTTTATCTTCCAAATGAAACAACTGATGAAGCATGCCTTTCAAACTACTCAAATTCTCTTCATTAAGTCCGTTTGTCTCACTCATATCATTTAAGCTCGTTTCCATTTTACTCCCTCGCGGGTATCCTTAAGGATGATTCCCTTAGCCAGAAGCTCATCTCTGATCTCATCTGCTCTTGCGAAATTCTTTGCTTTTCTTGCTTCCTGACGCTCTGCGATCAGGTCTTCGATTTCTTTATCAAGGATTTCTTCTGTTTTCACAGCCTTCAGACCAAGTACATCGCATAATTTCACCATTGTGTCAAGAAGTGCTCCTGCAAATTCTGCGGAACTTGCCTCTGATACATTTGTATTTGCAAATTTAACCAGTTCAAAAATTGCTGCCAGTGCATCTGCTGTGTTGAAATCATCATCCATAGCTTCTTCAAATTTCTTTACGAATTCCTGTGCCTGTGCAAGCAGTTCTTTCTCTGCATCTGTTGCAGTTTCTGTCTGTGCTGCTGCTTTTCTGTCCTTTAAGTTTGCTGCTGCATCTGTGATACGTTCTAATGCATTCTTTGCAGCTTCCATCAGATCTGCGCTGAAATTCAGCGGACTTCTGTAATGTGCGTTCAGCATGAAGAAACGAAGCACCTGCAGGTCATACTGTTCACTGATTTCACGAACAGTACGGAAGTTTCCAAGAGACTTGGACATTTTTCTGTTATCAATATTTAAGAATGCATTGTGCATCCAGTATTTTGCAAAGATTTTGTCGTTGCAGCATTCACTCTGTGCGATCTCGTTCTCATGGTGAGGAAAGATCAGGTCTTCTCCGCCTGCATGGATATCAATCTCATCACCAAGATATTTTTTCGCCATAACAGAACACTCAATATGCCATCCCGGACGTCCATCACACCATGGTGAAGGCCAGGATGGTTCTCCCTCTTTCTTCGGTTTCCAGAGAACAAAATCCAGTGGATCTTCTTTCTGGTCTTCACCGGATACCTGCAGAGAACGGAAGCCGGACTGCAGATCATCCAGGTTCTTGTGCGAAAGTTTGCCATATTCTTTGAACTTCTTAACTCTGAAATAAACAGTACCGTCTGCTGCCGGATAAGCATATCCCTTATCAACCAGAGTCTGGATCATACTGATCATTCCGTCGATTTCCTGTGTTGCCTGTGGATTGGTTGTGGCAGGTTTTACATTCATGCCATCCATATCTTTCTTACACTCTGCAATATAACGCTCGGAAATTTCCTGTGCGCTTACGCCCTCTTCAATTGCTTTCTTGATGATCTTGTCATCTACGTCTGTAAAATTGGAAACATAGTTTACTTCATATCCTTTGTATTCCATATATCGGCGTACGGTATCGAAGATGATCATCGGACGTGCATTTCCGATATGGATCAGGTTGTATACAGTCGGACCGCAGACATACATACGAACTTTTCCCTCTTCAAGAGGTACGAATTCTTCTTTTCTACGTGTCAGTGTGTTAAAAAGTTTCATGTTTTATTCCTCCAGTTTTCTCTATCATTAACTCTCTTTTCTTTCATTAAGAAGACAGATCGCCTGAGATGCAATTCCTTCTTCTCTTCCCGTAAATCCCAGTTTTTCCTCTGTAGTGGCCTTAATGTTCAGCTGAGACTCATTGATTCCCATTGCTTTTGCCATATTGGCTCTCATCTGTGGAATATGAGGTGCCATCTTTGGTTTCTGTGCAATGATCGTTGCATCTATATTTCCGATCTCATAATGGTGCTCTCTCAAAAGCTTCGTCACATGTTCCAGCAGCAGAATACTGGAAATTCCTTTATATGCAGGGTCTGTATCCGGAAAATGTTTTCCGATATCGCCCAGTGCAGCAGCTCCCAGAAGTGCATCCATAACTGCATGGATCAGTACATCTGCATCTGAATGTCCCAGGAGACCTTTTTCCCAGTCTATCTTCACACCACCCAGGATCAGATCTCTGTCTTCGGTCAGTCTGTGTACATCATATCCCATTCCAACACGCATAATCATTCTCCTCTTATATCCAGCATCTTGCTGATTCTCAATAAGCTTAACCGTCTCCTTGTATAAGGAGCAAGTCTGAGGCTTGGCAAAACAGCCGATTCATCGAGTCCGATATCATAAACGGTTTTCGCGCATCCGGCTTTCTCCAGCAAATGGAACATAGTCTGTTCACTGGGAAGCTCATCAATAATCTCCTCTATCCCGTTCAGGCATTTTTCCAGATGCTGTGGTGAAATAGTTTTTAACAATTCCGGCTCGTTTTCTTTTCTTATTTCTTCCAGAAGTCCTTTTTTCCCAAAAGTTTCTTTCAGAAGCTCCTCGTCTTCATTCTCATAGGGTTTTGCGTGGCATCGTCCCTGTGTGATGGCTACAGCGATACGTTTGTATTCTTCCAGTACAAGAAGTGCTGCTACAGAAACCTTCTCACCATGGAGTGCATCCAGCGGGCCATTGATCACTTCCATATCCCACAGATGTGTGACCTGGTGCTCTGCGCAGGAAGCAGGCCTTGAATTACCGATCATCTGCATTGCAAGTCCGGAAAGAATCAGTGCATACATAAGCTGTTCACATTCATCTTCCTCTCCCTCTGTAATATCCTGAATCGAAGATTTCACAGTTTTTAACGCTTTCTCTTCCAGCTTTACAGTTTCGTGGCAAAAATACTCTCCGGTGACCAGGTTCGCGATCTTCCAGTCTGCAAGACAGATGTATTTCGCCATCAGATCTGAAATCCCGGCTGCAGTCAGGCGCTGTGGTGCTTTTGAAAAAATATCTGTATCTGCATATACACAGATCGGAGCTACTGAAGGCACAGTCTTCTTTACTCCATCCAGGGTCATTGCTGCTACTGTTGTTACAAATCCATCTCCACTTGCTGCGGTAGGCACTGAAATGAAAGGTACTTTGTAATTATGTGCAATATAACGGCTGATATCATGGATCGTGCCTGCTCCTACTGCAAGGATCAGGTCAATATCCTCTTCCATGTTGTTCTCCACAATTTTTATTGCATGCCGGTCTGCCTGAAGTCCCTCTGCATCCAGAACAAGTACCTGGCACCTGTCATAGATATCCTCCATAAGTTCCTCTGTTGCCGCATAGGTATTGGTATCGCAGATGACCAGCGGGGATATGTACTCTCTGAGCATTCCCTCTGACATCTCTTCTTCAAGCTTCTCTACAGCTCCGGCTTCTATCAAAATCTCTTTCACTGCAATCTGGTGTTCCCTGCCGCAGCTGCAAGGTCGGGCAAAATCGTCCGCATCAACTCGCATTTAAATTCTTCCTCCTGACTTTCCTGAATCAAGCGGATAAAATCATCCACATGACTATCTGCTCATAATTGAATAGTTGTTTCACAGCCTGATTCGGTTAAACTTTTTTCTATAGGCACAGTTCATTGGTATTATACATGATTTTCCTGTAAAAATCAATCATTCCGCGCAGGTCTGGCGGCTACAGGTTCAAATAATTATATACAATCTTTGAAATATTCTGTATGTTCGTCACCGCCGTTTCCTCCGGACAGCCTTCTGACATAATACACAGAATGTATGTTGTCTTTTCGCCATAGACAATTGCGATATCGTGCTGATCCTGATCTGTCTCGCCGGTCTTGTTGGCAGATTTTATTCCATCCGGAAGTCCCTGGGGGATTTTCCAGGTGTTTTCCTGATTTGACAGAAGATTTAACATTTCTTCTGACGCCTCTTTACTGACACATTCCCCCTTGTAGATTTTTTCAAGCAGAGTGCCGCAATCTTTTACAGAAGTCATGTTTCTGCCACCCAGACTCTCCTGTGCGGATGCTGCAGGATGGAGGGTGTGCTGCACACTTGTCTCTGTATAGCTCTCTTTTTCCAGATATTTGTTAATATCCTCCGCACCTTTTTTGAAATCAAGGGAATCTGTCTGAAGCTTCACCAGTTCATTGCAGGATTCATTGTCACTGACTGTGATCATATTCCACAGCAGGTCATTTAATTTTACATCTACAGTTTTTGTATCTGCAGTATTTAATTTCTTTGCCTCATCTGCCTTTACCTGCTCCATATCCTCATAGGTCTTTGCCATTACAAAGGCTTTGATCAGACTTGCAGAATAAAGGGAAGTATCATTGATCAGGATTTCCTTTTCTTCATTAAGGTCTTTCACATAAACACTCCAGGTTCCCTGATATCCGGACAGCATCTTCTCAAGCTGGGGCTTCAGATTATCTATCCCAAGATCATCCATATTCACGATCTTTCCCGTATCATCCACAATAAAACCATCATCCGTCACTGTGCTTTCCTGAAGCAGGGCGCCATTTGTACCGCCAAAATAATAGCTCCCGTCAAAATTCATCTCATAACAGTCCATTTCAAGCGAATGGATGCCAGGTTCTGTTACCAGTCTGCCATTTTCATCAAAATAATAATATCCGTTCAGAGTAATCCCGTCTATTGCCAGATTGTCAATATACCTTACCTGCGGTGCTGCTGACAGACGCCCCAGATTGTTCACAAAGTAATATCCGTCAAATTTCTCTGCCTCCTGGGCATTCTGTGTATCAGATTCCTCATCTGTCTTATCCCCAAACACTGCAACACCTTTCAGATGCTCCATATGAGGACTGCAGGCTTTGAATTTCCCATCTGCATCATGGTAATAATATCCGTCAAATACAGTTCCGTCTATCTCATAATCCTGAAAATAATGGATCTCTGTCTGGTTACTTCCGGCACCATTCACATCCAGACAGTAAAATCCGTCACTCTTCATCATATATTTCCCGCTTCCATCTCCCATTGGCTGAATCTGTGCCTGCCCGGTGACAGATGCAAGACTCTGCTGTGCAGCCATAACAGAAGCCGGCAAAGCCAGTGCCATGGAAATGGCTCCGGCCAGACTTCCGGCTATGATATAACTTTTAATATAATATTTCGCTGTTTGTCTATTTTTTTTCATGCAAAACTCCTTTTACGGTTTCTTTTCACATCCCATTCACAGTAAGCAAAGTATATATTGTTTTATTCAGGATATCAAGATTTTTATCTCTTTTCCAGCAAAGACCAGAATCTCAGTATCAGTGTTCAGCTCTTTTCTCTTATCCTGTTCCAGAAGCTTCCCAGCTGTTCTTCCACAGTATTTAAAGTACAGTTTCCCCTGTCTGACCATTCAGCAGGAAACAGATTCCTGTAATCTTTCCCTGTAAATCTCTCGTCCAGCAGAAGTATGATTCCTGTATCCTCCTGGGTCCTGATCACACGACCGGCTGACTGCAGCACCTTATTCATCCCCGGATATCTGTATGCATAATCAAATCCGTTCACACCTTTTTTATCATAATACTGCCTGAGGATCTCTCTTTCTGTTCCAATCTGAGGAAGACCAGTTCCTATGATGATCGCTCCGATCAGCTTCTCTCCCATCAGATCGATTCCCTCTGAAAAAATCCCGCCCATTACGCAAAATCCTACCAGTGTTCCCTCTGATGCAGAAAATTCCTCCAGAAATTCCTCTTTCTCCCTCTCATTCATTCCCGATGTCTGCGAAATACAACGAACCCATTCTGCCGAAAACTCATTCTCATACACCTCCAGAACATCCTCCATAAATTTATAAGAAGGAAAGAATACCATATAATTTCCTTTTCTTGTCCATACAGTTCTGGCAATGTAAGATGCGATCCTGTGATATTCCTCATATCCTCTTCTGGTATACCTGCTGCTCACATCCCGTCCTGTGAGAATGCACCTGTTCTCCTGCCGGAAAGGGGAGGTCACATAAATCCCATAGTCATCCTTTCTGGTGCTTAAAAGTGTACGGTAATAGTCCATAGGAAGCAGGGTCGCAGAAAAGAAAACCGCACTTTTTCCCTTTTCCAGACATCTGTGGATATTTGCTGCAGGATTTACACAGAAAAGCCGCAGGATCATCTTTCCCCTTTCTCCTATTTCTGTATAAACCACATAATTTTCATCCAGAAGTTCATCAATGTTCAGGAAATCTCTCACACAGAAGTAAAATTCCAGCAGCTGCTCCGGAAGTTCCTTTCCATGAAGTTCCTCCAGAAGCTTGTCCATCTCCCCCATCACCTGAAGCATTCCCAGGGAAACCGCTCCGGGATTTGGAAGGATTTTGTACTCTGTACACTCCTTTTCCAGAGTTCGAAGCTGTCGATTCACTTTTTCCAGTGCTCGCACCAGACCTTTGCTGTAATCAGCAGCCAGCTTCTTCGCCTCCAGCACATCCGCTCTGTCCACATAGGCACTGTACATTTCCCTTCCTCTGTCCACCAGATTGTGAGCTTCATCGATCAGAAAAATGTATTCTCCGGAAGTACCCTCCCCGAAAAATCTTTTCAGATAAACATTGGGATCAAATACATAATTATAATCACAGATTACAGTGTCCACCCAGACTGCCAGATCCAGGCACATTTCAAAGGGACACACCTGCCATTTCTTCGCATATTCCAGCAGAGTATCCCTGTCATAGCTGTCCTGCGTGGTCCACAATTCAAAAACAGCATCATTCACTCTGTCCAGATGTCCTCTCGCCCACAGACAGTTCTCAGGATTGCATTCTGTTTTATCGCAGAAGCACAGCTTTTCCTTCGCAGTAATGGTGATCACTTTAAATTTCAGTCCATGCTCCTTTAATATAGAGAAAGCTTCTTCAGCCACAGTCCTGGTAATGGTCTTTGCTGTAAGATAGAAAATATTTTCCCCCAGTCCTGCACCAACTGCTCTCACTGCCGGAAAGATCGTGGACATGGTCTTTCCTACTCCTGTAGGTGCCTGGACAAAAATCTGTCTTTCTGTGGATATAGTGTGATATACACCGGATACGATTTTTCGCTGTCCCTCACGATATTCAAAAGGGAACTCCAGATCACTCATGGACGCATTCCGTTCTTTTTTCCATGCAAGCTGGTATGCGATCCATTTATGATATCTGTCCAGAAGCTCCTGGTACCACAGACTGAGCTCTTCCAGAGTATATTCCTCTTTGAAAAACTTAAGCTCCTCTGTGTCCAGATTCCCATATGTCATCTGCACTCCGATCTTCTCCAGTTTTTGCTCCTGTGCGTAGATCCAGGCATAACACATTGCCTGTGCACGGTGAACCTCCACAGGCTTTTCCAACTGACTGACATCTGCATAAACACCCTTGATCTCATCGATCCAATACTGTCCATCTTCTGTGAAGATTCCGTCAGCCCTGCCATCTACCTGGATACTTACATCTTCATATTCTGTTTTATATTTAAGAGAAACCTCCGCTCTGTAATGGCTTCCCATCCTGCCCTGTATTTTTCTGTGCAGTCTGCTGCCCTTCTGCATTGCTTCTCTGTCAGAAGATCCTCCCCGGTTGTCAAGATCCCCGCTTCTTAATATAAACTCCACCAGATTTCTGACGGAAATACGAACCACCGGCTTATCCATATGAAAACACCTCACGCAACAATAGCTATCAAATAGTTACCCAACATCGTCCGTTCATTATAACACAGAATTCATCATCATGTAAAAACTCCTGAATTCAAGAAAGAATCCTCCTTGCAGGATTCTCCGCCTACAACAGGTCGCTTCAGTGACATAATTCCGCTCCGTCGCAGTGCGATCCTTCCCGGAGGGCTTTTTTATGTTATAGGAACATTACGGAGTAATTTCCCATAATATAAAAAGCCGCCAGAAATCTCTATGCTGATTTCTGACGGTCCATTATTTTATTTATCCTATAATTGGTAAACATCATATCCACAAATTGCTCCGCTGTGAAGGAGCTCCTGCAATTCTCAATTAGATCTGAGTAATTACAAAGATATCATAAATTGCCTTTACCGCAGTTTCAAAATCTCTGTTCTCCACACCGATAATGATATTCAGTTCACTGGAACCCTGGTCGATCATCTTCACATTTACATTTGCATGGGCAAGTGCTGAGAAGATTCTTCCTGCTGTACCTCTGGTGGATTTCATACCACGTCCTACAACAGCGATCAGTGCAAGGTCAGATTCCATTTCTACGAAATCCGGCTGTACTGCACGATGAATTCCGGCAATTACCTGCTGTTCCTTTTCTTCGAATTCATCCTGATGTACATATACAGTCATTGTATCGATTCCTGATGGAACATGCTCAAAGCTGATTCCCTGATCTTCGAATACCTGAAGTACCTTACGTCCGAAACCAACCTCACTGTTCATCATGGATTTCTCAATATTGATAGAGCAGAATCCCTTCTTACCTGCAATACCTGTAATTGTAAATTTCGGCTTCTTGCATGTACTCTCAACAATAAAAGTACCCTTATCTTCCGGTCTGTTTGTATTTTTGATATTGATTGGAATTCCCTCTTTACGAACCGGGAAAATCGCATCTTCATGAAGAACAGTTGCACCCATATAAGAAAGCTCTCTGAGTTCTCTGTAGGTAATGCTCTCGATCACTTCCGGATTTTTAACAATACGTGGGTCTGTTACCAGGAAACCGGAAACATCTGTCCAGTTTTCATAGAGGTCTGCCTTAATAGCCTTTGCCACAAGAGAACCTGTCACATCAGAACCTCCTCTGGAGAAAGTTTTAACTTTTCCATCTTCACCAGCGCCATAAAATCCAGGGATAACGGCACGTTCACATTTTGCCAGCTTTTTGGACAGAAGTCTGTCTGTCTTCTCGGCGTCCAGATTTCCGTTCTTATCAAAACGGATCACATCTGCTGCATCAACAAATTCATAACCCAGATATGCTGCCATCACCTTACCATTGAGAAATTCTCCTCTTGATGCTGCATAATCTGTGCCTGCCTGTGCCTTGAAATCAGCTTCGATCTGAACAAATTCGTCTTCCAGAGAAAGATCAAGGTTCAGTCCGCGGATGATCTCATAATATCTTCCCTTGATCTCCTGCAGGATCGGTATGAAATCCTCCCCTTCAACTGCAGTATTATAACATTTATAAAGTAAATCTGTAACCTTTGTATCTCCGTCAAATCTCTTTCCGGGAGCGGACGGAACCACATAACGTCTGCTCTCATCACTTCTGATGATCTCCCCTACTTTCTGAAACTGTTCTGCATTTGCCAGAGAACTTCCTCCGAATTTAACAATTTTCTTCATTTTCCTGCTCCTCATATGTCACTAAATATTTTCAGACCGATCTCCCATCAGTCTTTGTCACTCTACCAACATAAAGTCTGTTTAATATTGTATTGAATAAACGCCAATTTTGCAAGCCTTTCTTACAGAAATATCCGAAAATGGTTATTTTCCACAATCTGCCGAAGATTCCTGCTGTTTTTTTACAAATTCTGTCACATTATAAACACGAAGGATATCTCCCTCCACACGAAAATGAATGTCCTTCTCTCCAAAAGGCATTCCGTAAGACCGTTCCGGATCATTCTGATAAGCAGGACGGGGATCATCTGCAAGCACTGCGATCAGAGCCTCTCTGCTTTCCCCGGGTATTCTTTCCAGAAGCTCCTTGGGAAATTCTACATTCAGATGATGATCTTTGGAATATTCGGTAAAACTTCCTGTTGCTTCCGGATGGCAATCCGCATAAGGAATATATGGTTTAATATCGAAAATCGGTGTTCCATTCATCAGATCTGCACCTTCTATATAGAGTACAGGGCTGTCCGGCTCATCCAGAGCTGCTTTTTCAAGCTTCACGCAGGATAATCCTATGGAATTGGGACGAAAGGGAGATCTTGTGGCAAAAACTCCTTTTCTCACATTTCCCCCAAGTCTGGGCGGGCGGACAGTCGGTGACCACTTTGTCCTCTTTGCCTCCGAAAACTCCCAGATCAGCCAGATATGACTAAACTCCTCCAGGCCACGGCAGGCATCCACATTACGATATTCCGGCTCGAATACGATTCTCGCTTTAAGCGCCCCTACACGTCCACTCTGCCTGGGAATACCGAATTTGGTCGGGAAATCATTTTCTATATGTGCGATTGGAACCATTGTATTATTCTCCTTTTTACCTTTTGATAAAACAATAGCCCGGAAAAATAACTCTCCGGGCTATTATTGTTATTTCTTCTGTGCAAAATATTCTTTCGTAAGTGTAATGGCAGTTCCTGAAAGCAGAAATACACCAATTAAGTTGGGGATTGACATGAGACCGTTGAATGTCTCAGCAATGCTCCAGAGAAGCCCCAGATCTACAGTTGCGCCAAGGATTGCTACTAATGAATATGCGATCATAAATGGGCGGATAACTTTTGCAGAGAATAAGAATTCAATGCAGCGTGCTCCGTAAAGTCCCCATCCGATAATCGTTGAGAATGCAAAGCAGCACATGGCAACTGCCGTAAAGATGGAAACCCAGCCTCCATATGTAGCAGTAAATCCGGAAATTGTAAGTTCTGCACCTGCCGCTGCACCGTAATTTACCGGCACGCCGCTTACAAGGATCACAAGTGCTGTCAGAGTACAGATCACGATTGTATCTGCAAATACCTCAAAGATACCAAACATACCCTGTTTTACAGGCTTGCTTGTATCTGCACAGGCATGGGCGATAGACCCTGTACCAAGTCCTGCTTCATTGGAGAAAATACCTCTGGAAACACCCTTTTTCATACTGAGGAAAAAGCTTCCAATCACACCGCCTGTCACTGCTGACGGATTAAAAGCTCCATAAACAATATCACGGAAAACTGCCGGAACTCTTCCGATATTTAAGATCACAACGCCCAATGCAAGTACAATATAAAACAATGCCATAAAGGGCACCAGCTTCTCAGAAACACTTCCGATTCGCTTGATACCGCCCAGCAGTACCATACCAACCAGCAGCGTGATCACAATTCCAAGAATCAGATTCAGTCTGCCTGTGGAAGACTCTGAGATCACATTGAAGTTAATAAGAGCTGTATCAATTGCTGTTGTAATGGTATTTACCTGAGTAGCATTACCTGTTCCAAATACAGTCAGTACACCGAATGCAGAATAAAGAACTGCAAGAAATCTCCAGTTCTTTCCCAATCCGTTCTTAATATAATACATAGGTCCGCCTACATAATCTCCATGTCTGTTTCTCTCACGGAAATGAACTGCCAGGGTAACCTCTGTAAATTTCGTGCACATTCCAAGGAGCGCGGAAACCCACATCCAGAATACAGCTCCCGGACCACCGATAGCAATAGCTCCGGCAACACCGGCGATATTTCCAGTACCTACTGTACCTGCCAGTGCAGTACAGACTGCCTGGAAAGGTGTCATGGAACCGTCAGAGGCCTCCTTCTTCTTAAAAATTCTTCCCAGTGTGGTTTTAAGCGCATACGGGAATTTGCGGATCTGGACAAACCCGGTCCGCAGGCTCAGGTAAAGCCCTACGCCGATAATACAAATCATAGCCGGGACACCCCAGATAAAATTATTTACGACGTTATTGATGGATTCAATTGTCTGAAGCATGTTAAATAAACCTTTCTTTCGTGTAATAATAACAGTTTAGCACTTTTTTCACCGTATGTACAGAAAAATTCTATTAAGATAAAGCATTAAAGCACAATAAGTTAACAGCGCAAACAGATACGATCAGCCGCTCCACTGCTTCACAGTTTGAGCAAAAGTCAAAATAACGTATAAATTTGTCATAATTTCAGTAGCATTTCCTCACCCAAACCTCTATTATTGTAAATATGAAATCAAGGAAAACATATGTGTATTTTCCAATAGTGCTTAATCGTTTCAGTTATTTATTTAACATTTTTCAACCTAAGGAGGACATGACAAAATGATTCAGAAATATACTTACGGAACCCCGTTTGAAACCGATGCCATCGTAACTTTCATCCCGGCTTCTGAGGGAACTCCTGCATACGGAACTATCTCCACAGAGAACAGCTTCTCTTTTACTTATGACATGGATGACAACGATGTTGTCTATGGTCTGGGCGAATCAAACCGCGGAATCAACAAACGTGGATACGTTTATGAGAGCAACTGTTCCGACCAGCCAAACCATACAGAAGATAAAATCTCCCTCTACGGAGCACACAACTTCCTCGTAATCTCCGGAAAACAGACTTTCGGTCTCTTCGTTGATTATCCCGGAAAACTGAAGTTTGATATCGGTTACACACTCTCTTCCCAGTTAAAGATCACCTGTGAGGATGCAGATCTTTATCTGTATGTGATCGAGGGTGAAACCCCTTACGATATCGTAAAACAGTTCCGCAAAATCATCGGAAGAAGCTATATCCCGCCTAAATTCGCATTTGGTTTCGGTCAGAGCCGCTGGGGATATACAACTGCTGACGACTTCAGAAAAGCTGCTGACGGATATCGTGAAAACAATATTCCAATCGATATGGTATACATGGATATCGATTACATGGAAGACTACAAAGATTTCACAGTCAATCAGGAAAACTTCCCTGACTTTGAGGCCTATGTCAATGAAATGAAAGAAAAAGGCATCCATCTTGTCCCGATCATCGATGCAGGTGTCAAGGTAGAGGCTGGCTATGATGTTTATGAAGAAGGCGTTGAGAAGAACTACTTCTGCAAACGTGAAGACGGCAGTGATTTCGTTTCCGCTGTATGGCCGGGCTGGACTCATTTCCCGGATGTCCTGAACGCAGATGCCAGAGCATGGTTCGGACAGAAATATGAACGTCTCATTTCCAAAGGAATCGACGGTTTCTGGAATGACATGAACGAGCCTGCAATGTTCTGCACACCGGAAGGCGTTGCTGAATTAAAAGAATACATCAAAGATAACTTCATGGACAAGGAAGAAGCACCTGGATTCGTTCTCAGTGCAAAGGTAGAAGGACTTGCAAATAATCCGGAAGATTACAAACGCTTCTATCACAATGTAAACGGTCAGAAAATCCGCCACGACAAAGTACATAACCTGTTTGGCTATAACATGACCCGTGCAGCAGGTGAAGCCTTTGAAAAAATCGCACCTGGCAAACGTTTCCTGATGTTCTCACGTTCCTCCTATGTGGGAATGCACAGATACGGCGGAATCTGGATGGGAGACAATAAATCCTGGTGGTCACACATCCTTCTGAACTTAAAGATGCTTCCATCCCTGAATATGTGCGGTTTCCTTTACACAGGTGCAGATCTGGGCGGATTCGGCGCAGATACCACACGTGACCTGGTACTTCGCTGGCTGGCACTGGGTGTATTCACACCTCTTATGAGAAACCACTCCGCTCTGGGAACCAGAGAACAGGAAGCTTACCAGTTTGAAAATATCGAAGACTTCCGTCATGTGATCGGTGTCAGATATCGCCTTGTTCCATATCTGTACAGTGAATACATGAAAGCAGCATTAAACGATGATATGATGTTCCGTCCGCTGGCATTTGACTACACAGAGGATGCATTCGCAACTCAGGTAGAGGACCAGCTTCTCCTTGGAAACGAAATCATGATCGCACCAGTTTACACACAGAATGCAAAAGGCCGCTATGTATATCTGCCAGAAGAAATGATGTTCGTAAAATTCCTGCCTGACGGAACAATTTCTCAGGAGATTCTTGAAAAAGGACATCACTATGTAGAAGTCGCCCTGAATGAAGTTCCACTGTTTATTCGCAAAGGAAAAGCAATCCCGGTTGCTGATGTTGCGCAGACAGTAAAGGATATCGATTCTTCTACTATCCGCATGATCGGATATGAGGGAGCTGAATATGACCGTTATGATGATGACGGTGTAAGCACTTTGTAATTTAACCGAATCAGACAGCTTTTCCTGCCTGAATTGCAAAAAGTACCAGGCAGCAGATAGAACTGAACCAGAAGTCACCTTATAAAAATAATAAAAAGAAACAGTCACATACATCTGATGAATGTTGAGACATTCACTCAAGTATGTGACTGTTTTCTTTTACATTGTTATTCTTTATCTTTATTTGCCAAAACAATATAACGGTAAATTTCTTCAAATGGAATCTCTTTTTCTCTGCTCAGCTGTGCAACGCTCTCATATTCCGGATAAAGCTGCTCTTTTCCATTCAAAGTGCATACCTTTACCTGAACTTCTCCCCATGGAGTCGGAAGGGTTCTCGTTTCTCTGGGAAGAATCGTACGTTCCATTCTGCTATAACGAATTCCAATCGTAGTAGTTTCTTCAAAAATAATATTCTGAAGCGTTTCCATATCTTCTTCCTTACAGATCACATTCAGAACCCATGCAGGTCTGTTCTTTTTCATAAAAACAGGCACATAATGCACATCTCTGGCACCGGCTTTCATCAGACGTTCCATGACAAATCCCAGAACTTCTCCACTGCAGTCATCAATGTTTGTTTCCATCTTGATAATCGTATCTTTGATTTCCTGATTTTCAGCTTTCGGATTATTTCTGATTTCCGGGTTTTTGAATTCTTCTGTCTGAGCCTTTTCTTCATCTATTTCTGCGCTCTGTGAGATAATCATTGCCCTTAGGATTCCCGGACACTCATACTGGCGTTTACCTGCACCGATTCCAATCTTCTGGATTTCAAATGTTTCCGGAAGTTTATCCTTTGTTTTTACTGCTGCCACTATCGCCGCACCTGTAGGCGTTACAAGTTCACCTTCTACCTCTGTCATTTTCAGATGTAAATGATTGGCACTTACTATATTTGCAACTGCCGGAACCGGGATTGGCAGGATGCCATGCTGACAACGGACAGTTCCACGTCCCTCACAGAGAACAGGAACGATAACCTCTGTAACATCCAGATTATCCAGACAGACCGCCACAGACACAATATCCACAATAGAGTCCACTGCTCCCACCTCATGAAAATGCACCTGATCCACAGGCACATTGTGTGCTTTACTCTCTGCCTCTGCAAGAATTTCAAATATACGCAATGCGATCTTCTTTGCATTCTCAGTCATTGCGCTATGCTCTATAATATAGGTAATTTCTTTTATTCCACGGTGTTCGTGATGGTGATGGTCTTGCGCTATTCCTGTGCCATGGGCGTGATTGCACTCACGACCTTCATGATGATGTCCATGCAGATATTCCATATCATGGTCATGATTTTCATGCTCTTTATCCAGCACAACATCAAAATCACATGCATCTATTCCGGACTTTACAACTCTGCTGATCTTTGTCTCAAATCCTGATACCTTAAGACTCTTCAGCACCCTGTCCAGCACTGAGCGGTCAGCCCCCAGATCAAGAAGAGCCGCAACCGTCATATCACCACTTATCCCTGAATAACATTCCAGATATAATGTTTTTCCCATAATCAATTTCCTTTCTCATCTGTACCTGCTGCCAGACGGTTGATCTGTGTTGCCAGATAGCCGGCACCGTAGCCGTTATCGATATTCACCACAGCAATCCCGTTCGCACAGGAATTGATCATGGTAAGAAGTGCCGAAAGACCATGCATACTTGCACCATAACCCACAGAAGTCGGTACTGCGATCACCGGTCTGCTCACCAGACCGCCCATCACACTGGCAAGAGCTCCCTCCATTCCCGCAACTGCAATTACACAGTTCGCACTCTGGATCGTCTCCAGTCTGGAGAATAAACGATGCATTCCGCTGACTCCCACATCATAAATCCGTTCAACATTTGTGCCAAAATATTCCGCTGTCTGTGCAGCTTCCTCAGCAACCGGAATATCTGCAGTTCCTGCTGAACACACCGCAATCTTACCAATACGCTTCTTATCTTTCTTCTCAACTTTTAAGATACGCGAGATCGGATCATATTCTGTTTCCGGAAACTTCTCTTTCACCAGTTCATACTGATGTTGGGAAGCTCTGGTTCCAAATACCTCGCCGTCTTCTCTGTATAATCTTTCAAAAATATTCAGAAGATGTTCATCTGCCTTATTACTGCAGTAGATTACTTCTGCGAAACCGGTTCTTGCCTTGCGGCTTGTATCCAGCTTCGCATATTCCATTTCTTCATAACTTTCTTTCTTAAGGATTCTCTCTGCCTCTTCTACAGATACAGAACCACTTTTTACACTTTCAAGAATCTCCTGTAAGGTCATGAATCCCTCCTTTTAGAACACCACCTGCACCAGAAACATATAGACAGCCGTTCCCGCTATAATACTGAGCAGTGTATTTCTCTTCCACAAATGAAGATTTTGCTGTTATCATTCTTTTTCCTTATCAGCGCCCTTATTTCCACGCTGATCATAGTCATCCAGGAAATTATAATATTCTCCATCTTTATGATATCCCATAACAGTACGAAGATTAATATCCCGCACACTGTTAAAGATATTCGTCTCGATCACACTGCTTGTATTTCTAAACTGCGCAACCAACTCTTTCATCTCATCACGCTTGGAACCACGTCCGCCTCCACAGCTTACACAGTTCTCGGTGAAACGGCATGCACACTGAATGAAATGCAGTCCATTGGTATCTCTCCATGCCTTGATTGCAGATTCCTTGATCAGATACATAGGGCGGATCAATTCCATCCCCTCAAAGTTCTGACTGTGCAGCTTCGGCATCATAGTCTCCACCTTACCACTGTACAGCATACCCATGAGGATCGTCTCGATCACATCATCAAAATGATGTCCCAGCGCAATCTTATTACATCCCAGCTCCTTGGCATGAGAATACAGATAACCACGTCTCATTCTCGCACAAAGATAACAGGGATTATTCTCAATTTCTGCCACTGTATCAAAAATATCACTTTCAAAAACCGTAAGAGGAATTCCCAGAAGCTCTGCATTATCCTGAATAATCTTCCAGTTATCCGCATTATAGCCCGGATTCATTACCAAAAACACCAGTTCAAAATGAATCTTTCCATGACGCTTCAGCTCCTGAAGCAGCTTCGCCATCAGCATAGAGTCCTTACCACCTGAAATACAGACAGCAATCTTATCCCCCTCCTGGATCAGCTGATACTCATTCAAAGCCTTGGTAAACGGTCTCCAGACTGTCTTTCTGAACGTCTTGATAATACTGTGCTCAATCTCCTTCGTCTTCAGTTCCTTCTGATCCTTAGCATCATTCTCCATAAAACGGCTCAGAGAAAGTCTCAGATAGGCACGATATCCACCTTCAATATTCACAGCCTCATACCCTGCATCGCTCAGCTTCTCCACACAATCCCGGCTTCTGTCCCCCGTATGGCAGAGAACATATACTGTTTTATCTTTATCAACAGCCTCCATCTTCTCATCAAACTCATCCAGCGGAATATTCACTGCCCCAGGAAAAGACCCCCTACTATACTGATCCGCCGGCCGCACATCCACGATCGTAATCTCAGAAGCATCAATCTTCTCCAACTCTTCCACACTAATTGTATTCATATATAACCTGCCTTTATCTCTTAAAAATCAATCGCCTACGTCTGATGAATCACCCTATATTTCCGCCCAATTCACCAGCCATCATTATACTTTGAAACCCTATGATAGTCAACACATTCCCTCTCTGTTGACCCTTTCTCATCACCACACTTCTCCGAATAGCAGCCAACTTTCACTTCTATTCCATCTCCATCCCTCTCCCCACCTCAACACCCCGCAAAAATTTTGTGTGCACACAAAATGAATTATTTTTCTGCGCGTCCCCTGCCCCCAAACAAAAAAAGATGTGCACCATACCATCTCTGATACAATACACATCCACATAAACATTTTTATCTCCTGCACTCCGCAGTCAAGTCCTTAACAACCTCTCCCGCAATAATCAATCCCACCACAGACGGCACAAACGCCACACTGCCGGGAATATCCCTGCGCTCCGTACACTTATGCTTTGCCCCCGGAGGACAAATACAATGCGACCTACAGCTGATCGCCATATCCTCAACCGGTCTGATCGGCTGCTCCTCCGAATAAACAACCTTCAGCTTCTTCACGCCACGCTTCTTCAACTCCCTGCGCATAACCTTCGCCAGCGGACAAACCTTCGTCTTATAAATATCCGCCACCCGAAACGCACTGGCATCCAGCTTATTCCCGGCACCCATACTGCTGATGACCGGAGTCCCGGACTCTTTGGCACGCATGATCAATTCAAGCTTGGCAGTTACAGTATCCACCGCATCCACCACATAATCATACTCGCTGAAATCAAAATCATCTGCATTCTCCGGAAGATAAAAACAATTATGGATTATCACCTCTGCCTTGGGATTAATCTCCAGAATCCTGTCTCTCATTACTTCTGTCTTATACTGGCCTACCGTCTTTTTGGTAGCAATAATCTGTCTGTTAAGATTAGTCAGGCATACTTTGTCATCATCGATCAGGTCAAAGGCACCTATTCCACTTCGGACCAGTGCCTCACACACATATCCTCCTACCCCGCCGATTCCAAACACGGCTACTCTGGAATTCTGTAATTTGTCCATAGCTTCTTTTCCAAGCAAAAGCTCTGTTCTAGAAAATTGATTCAGCATTCTTTGTTCTCCAATTATTATTTATCACAGTTCAAAATCTTATGATAAAGACATTGAACGATCCTTTATTTTGCCCAGATCTCCCCTGACTGGCTCCAGTCCTCATAAGGAATCATATGGGCAAACATATTTTCAACTTTTTTCTGAGATTTATAGTTAAGCAGCAGTTCTCTTTTAGCTGATTCACTCTTAGCCGATATTCTCGGAAGCGAATCCGCAATATCCGGAAGAACTTTCTTTTTATAGTACTTTCCAAAATAATACAGGTTATTTATCTGATAATTACGATAATATTCCTGTGTGACCAGCTGACTGGTCATCTGATGATGGATATGTCCATATTCTCCCTCAGGATTATGAGTTGCCACCATATTCCAATGTTTATAGGTAAGGATTGTATCCAAATCTTTGATAATATCTTTCTTATCTCCTACCCATTTGGAGCGCTCTCCACGAACCTTATCCGGATATCTGAGAATCAGTCCCTTATTCCCGGATTCTTTGATCGCATTCAAAAACTCCTGTCTCCTGACCTTGTTATATCCATCAGTCAGACATACTACAAAGTATTTTCCATCCAATAAATGGGCACCACCCCAGAGAGTCTCACCGTCCGGATGTGCCACAACCATCAGTTTGGTGCAGTCTTCCAGCTGCAGGCTATCCAGTTCCCTGATTGTAACATGTCCGGATCTGGCTCCGGTCACATAGGCAGTTCTACAGGCTCCACACAAAAAAACAGTCAGCAGAAAAAACAGCCAGATTTTTTTCTGTATCTTTTCAACTTCTGTAAAATATCCATTTTCATTCACTGTTCCTTTATTCTACTTTTCCCCTTCTCTTCAGACAATGCTCTATTTTTCCTTTGAAAAAGCAAGATATGCCGCACCGATCAGTCCGGAATCCTCATTTAATATGGATTTTCTGACTTTAATAAAGCTTCTCTGTGCTTCATAAACCTTACTTTTCACCAATACCTCTACTTCCTCTACAAATCCCTCTATCTTAATCGCTACAGAGCCTCCCAGGATTACAATATCCGGATCTGTCAGATTATATATTCCGGCAATAAAATTAGCAAGATGCAATTTTGCATCTGTCATGATCTTCTCAGCAACCTCATTTCCAGACTTTGCCAGATCGTTTACCTCTCCTGCATGCTTTACCTGCAATCCTGCTTTTTTTGCCCTGGTGGTAATCGCAGTTCCACTGCTGATTCCTTCGATACCTCCGGGCAGGATCGTGCCATGACAAGGTCCGCCTTCCCACATAACAGTATTCTCTACCTCATTCGCCCATCCATGAGCCCCCTGATAAATCTGTCTGTCAATTACAAACCCAGAACCGATTCCTGTAGATACCGTCAAAAACTGTACATAGCGGTAATCCTTTCCTTCTCCGGCAACTGCCTCAGCAAGGGCAGCCAGGTTTCCATCATTGTTCAGATATACCGGCAGTCCGGTAAGAGTACTCAGTTCTCTGGCTACAAACAAATGCTGCCAATCTCCGTGCAGGTTTGGAGGAGTTAAAATCTGTCCATGAATAAGATCCAGCGGTCCTGGACAGGACATTCCCACACCTACGATTTTTTCTCCATAATCCCGTATTACCTCTGAAATCTTACTCAAAGTTTCCCCAGGGTTTTCGGGATTCGTAGAAAACTGCTGTCTGTCTGTGATTTCCAGCCGCTCATTCACAAGTGCTACTCTTGTATTCGTTCCTCCAACGTCAATTGCCACCGCATATTTCATAACCAACCCCCGTTTTTTCCAAATATTGACTTTTGTATATTATTCTGTAACAGTCCTCGCAGAGAGCTGCTCTGATTTAGTCAGATTTCAGTATATCACATTCCCTATTAACCTGCAATGTGGGATTCTTAACATAAAAAGCCGCAATAACTACTTTTTCAAATAGTTACTACGGCAATTATGTCTTTAGTCAAGCGGTTGATTAATTCGGTTGATTAATTCGGTTAATCAACTGTGCAGACACGGATCAGGTTGGTTCTTCCCGGAATTCCCAGCGGTACACCACCAGCGAATACAACAGTGTCACCAACTTTTACAAGTTTATGCTTCTGTGCTGCTTCGATCGCTCTCAGGCAAAGAATCTCAGAACTGTATTCTTCTTTGATCAGCATTGGGTAAACACCCCAGGACAGATTCAGCTGGCGAAGAACTCTCTCAGAGCTTGTGCATGCACCGATCAGACATCCTGGTCTGTGTTTGGACATCATATGAGCTGTGCTTCCGGATTTTGTCACTGCAAGGATTGCACTGGCTTTCAGGTCAATTGCTGTCAGGCAGGTTGCATGTGCGATCGCATTTGTAATATCCGGATTCTCATTTCTGTCTGTTTTCTTGAAAATTGCATTATAATCAATATTCTGTTCCATATGCTCTGCAATACGGCTCATCATCTGAAGTGCCTGTACCGGATATTTACCTGCTGCAGTTTCTCCGGAAAGCATAGTAGCACTTGTTCCCTGATAAATGGCATTTGCTACGTCAGAAGCCTCTGCACGGGTTGGTCTTGGATGAGAGATCATGGAATCCAGCATCTGTGTTGCAGTAATAACCGGTTTGCCTGCTGTGTAAACCTTCTGGATAATCTTCTGCTGGATAACCGGTACATATTCCGGCGGAATCTCAACACCCATGTCACCTCTGGCGATCATGATACCATCTGCTGCTTCAATAATCTCATCAATATTGTCAACACCCTGCTGATTCTCAATCTTTGCAATGATCTGGATCTCCTCACCGCCGTTTTCTTTCAGGATTTTTCTTACTTCGCGGATATCATTTGCAGTACGTGTAAAGGATGCTGCAACGAAATCAAATCCTTCCTGAATACCGAAGAGAAGATCATCATGGTCTTTTTTGCTGATAAACGGCATCTTCAGGTTTGCCCCTGGAACATTGACACCTTTCTTATCACCGATTACACCTGCATTAATAACTTTACATACAATATCTCTTCCCTGAATATCCTGAACTTCCAGATCTACAAGACCATCATCAACCAGAATGTGTCCGCCTGGCTGTACATCTTTATAAAGTTCTTTATAGGTAATACTTACATGCTCGTTAGTTCCTTCTATATCTTTATTGGTAAATGTAAAGAGCTGTCCTTCTTCCAGGGAAACCTTTCCTTCCTTAAAACATCCAAGTCTGATCTCCGGTCCCTTTGTGTCAAGAAGTGCTGCAACAGGTCTGTCATATTTCTTGCGAAGTTCTCTCAGTTTCTGGATACGGCCTCTCTGTTCATCGTGAGGTCCATGTGAGAAATTGAAACGTGCTACGTCCATTCCCTCTCTCACAAGCTGCTCCATAACATCACCTTTATCAGTAGACGGTCCCATTGTACAGATAATTTTGGTTTTTCTCATTCTATCTTTCCCTCCAACTGTCAATTCAATTTTATGTAGTATTTATTCCTGTAAAATAATGTAATAAAATGTTACTCGTTTCTATAAATAAAAACATGGAGTCAAGTAAAAATTACCATTATTGAGACTATCTGTCAATATAGAATTTCGACTTATTTTTGTCAGTATTTTACAAAAAAAATAACATACTTTTATAGCAAATGTCACATATATTTTTGCTGATCCAGCAATCGAAAATTTTTTCACTCCTTCTTATCAGAATCCAAAATCTGCATAGTCTTCCGGCAGAAATCTATGGTAAATGATATGGCATCCTTCGTCCTTAAAACAATAATAGTAAGGATCTGATCCGTTATCAAAGCGGATCATCACATCAAATTCCCCGTTATCCATCGGCTCAGTAATGATTTTATCTGAATAAGAATGAAACAGTTCTTTAATTTCATCTATTGTACATCCATGTCTGCCCACCAGTTCAATCAATGCCTTGATAAATTCATTCTCTTTCATATTATTATGTACATATTCGGAAGCTTTTTCCGAAACAGTGAAGCAGAAACGATCTCCTCTGTGTGATACTGCTACTTCACCAAATTTCTCTTCTATATAAGAAGGAAAATCTTTTAAAATCTCCATCATGCCTGTTGCATCTGCCTCACCGCCAAAGAAATGATTCAGGGAACTAAGCGGATAATAGAGACTAATCTTCTCCTTCCTATATCCAAGCTTCGCCTGTTCTTCTTTAATTACATTTATCAGACTGGTTTCTAATTTATTATAATTCATCTGCATCTCCTCCTGACAGGTTATGTTTTAATTGATTATTTTTCTGGTTAATATTTTATCAGACATTACCCGAAAATCAATGCATTTCTTATCCGAAAACAGCGTTCCGGATATTATTTATATCCGAAACGCTGTCATCATTCCAATTATTTCATTATGTATTTAATCCCAGTTCTTACGTCCATAACGCAATGTCACATCATGGATTTCATTCTGAAGTTTTTTTGTAAGCTCTCTCTTCTTGATTCTCCATTTCCAGTTCGTACCAACTGTAGAAGGCTGATTCATTCGTGATCTGTTATCCAGTCCCATATAGTCCTGCATCGGGATGACACACACACGCGCAGCACTGCGCATGATCAGACTGATAAAACATTTGTACAGCTCCTCCTCCGGTGTGGCATGATCGCACAGATAATCTCTTGCCAATTTTCTCTCAGCCGCTGTGATGCTATTCCACCATCCCACGATCGTTTCATTATCATGGGTTCCTGTATATGCCACACAGTTCTCCGGATAATTATGAGGCAGATAATCACTGGCACATCCGGAATCTCTGGAGTCAAACGCAAATTCCAGAACCTTCATACCTGGGAAACCACTTTCATATACCAGATGGCGTACAGAATCTGTCATATATCCCAAATCCTCTGCAATAACCTCTTTCCATCCAAGAGCCTGCTGGATTTTGCGGAACAGATCAATCCCCGGTCCCTTTTCCCAGTGACCGCCTGTGGCATCCTTGTCCCCGTAAGGAATAGAGAAATATTCATCAAATCCCCTGAAATGATCAATCCTTACCACATCATACAGCCTGAAGCAATAGCTCATTCTGGAAATCCACCACTGGTACCCTGTCTGTCTGTGGTAATCCCAACAATACAACGGATTTCCCCATAACTGACCAGTTGCAGAAAATCCATCCGGTGGGCATCCTGCTACTGCCAGCGGTACATTGTCCTGATCCAGCTGAAACAATTCCGGATGTGCCCATGCATCTGCACTGTCCATTGCCACATAAATAGGAATATCGCCGATGATCTGGATTCCTTTTGAATTTGCATAGGATTTCAGTTTCATCCACTGCTCGTAGAATTTGAACTGCATATACTGCTGGAACTCAATATCAAAATATAACTCCTCACGATAATAATCCATAGCATTATTCCAACGGAGTCTGATATCCTCAGCCCATTTTGTCCATTCTACACCCTCGAAGCGATCCTTTACTGCCATAAACAGAGCATAATCAGAAAGCCACCAGCTGTTCTCTGCTACAAATTTCTGATAATCAGGATTCTTACTGATTTCACTGTTCTCGTAAGCTTTTCTCAGGAGCGGATAACGGCCTTTGTAGATTTTTTCATAATCTACATCATCAAGCTTCTTTCCCCAATTTACTTTCTCACAGTCTTTTTTATCCAGAACCCCTTCTTCCACCAGTGTATCCAGGTCAATAAAATACGGATTTCCTGCAAATGTAGAAAAGGACTGATATGGGGAATCTCCATAGCTGGTCGGTCCCAGCGGCAGAATCTGCCAATAAGTCTGACCGGCTTCCTTTAACCAGTCTACAAATTCATAGGCGCTCTTGGAAAAACATCCAATTCCATAATCTGACGGCAAACTGCTGACCGGCATTAAAATTCCTGCTGCTCTTTTTCCCATAATTCTTGTCTCCTTCGCAATTCTTCACTTTTACTGCCTATACTTTATCCCGGCGTACTTACCAGTTTACATATAAGCAGCTTTTTCCTACCTTATGCGCAATTGTTTTTTTATTATATCTATTTTTTGTTCAAATTGCAATATATCTTTCATGTTATCCATTTTTCCATTTTTCCACAATAAAGCAACCGATGAAGGCTTCTCTGATTCTGTTAAAACAGGAGCTGAAGTCCCATTGCAACGATCCACATGTATGCACATGTTTTCGGGATCATCAGTAGTCCAACTTTTGGTTTTGTTTTACTGAATAATGTAACCGGAAGATAACATCCGAAAGAAATAATAATAGCAACAATCATTCTTGTCATATGATATCCGTTTGTATTTCCTGAAATAGCATACAGAATGATCACACCTATACCTGTAACAGCAAAAACTGCATTTCTGATAATGGACAGTTTCATATTTCCCTCATCTGTACACCAGTTGTTCTGCGGAAGGATACATACAACAATTCTGATGATTGCAGAGATCCATATAATCGCTTCCACTGCAACAGGTGCAGTCAATTCCGGGAACGTATATTTCCAGACATACATTAAAATAATGTAAAATACAGTCATTGTAATAGAAGATACCTGTAATCCAATCCCCAGCTGTCTCTTGACCCTGTCATTGCTTCCATGCACTGCTCTTGTAATCCTTGGCACCAGATGAAAAGCATCTCCACCACAAAGTGTCAGTGTTAATATACCATAAAGAATAAATAATGGATTTCCTTTTGAAAATGCAAAAAATAAAATTCCGGCAATTAGATCGAAGGTCAGATACGCGGCATCAAATATTGCTTCTATAACATCCGGCATCTGGGGTTTGTAATTTTTTTCTCTCATAATTCCTGCTTCAATTCCTGCTTCCTTTCAATTAATTAATCATAACATAAATAACTTTTCATCCTCTCACTCCCTGTGTTTTTTTAAATATTCGTCTGCATTATGACAAATTTTATTAAATACTTTTATACAAATATGCGGAAGAACCATAATTTTATTCCTTTTAGTACATTTTCTTTCTTCTGCACCATAATCCCTAATATCATAATGCTCATAACAATCGCCTGTGCTGTCACTGTTGCAATCGCTGCGCCAGCAACACCAAGCCTTGGAAAAATTCCAGGACCAAGAATCAGAACAGGATCCAATATCATATTCGTAGCCAGTCCCACAAGATTGGCCAGAAACGGGGTCTTTGAATCTCCCTGTGCGGTATAGATTCCTGTCAATGTCAATGTCAGAAATGAAAATACGATCAGACCGCAGGCAATCCTGGTATACGACATTGCCGCAGCATGTGCTTCCGCATCTGCAAGCTGAAAGAATCCCACCATCTGTCTGGTAAACAGCAGTGACAAAACTGCATATGCTATTCCCATAAACGCAGAAAGCTGTACTGCAGCCTGTGCAAAGCAATGGGCACGTTCCCGGTCTCCACGGCCAATACACTGTGCCACCTGCACCTGACCACCCATTCTAGCCATAGCTGCCAGCCCTTGTGAAAGCCAGGTAAACATGCCACCAACGCCTACTCCGGCCACAGCCCTGGATCCAAGCAGACCGATCCAGGCCATATCCGTAATGTTGTACAGAGTCCCCAGAAACGCTGACGCCATAATCGGAACCGCAAGTTTCGTCAGTGTTTTTAAAATAGGACCTTTTGTTAAATTCCCTTCCATCTTTCTTCCTCACCCATTTTGTTTTTTATAACGTAAGCGCCAAATATTCCTGCGGATTTTCTAATACTCTGATTTCCTCTATAATTGTAGGCGAAAGATATTTAGACTATTTCACTACAATTACGGAGGATAGGTTATGGCAACTACTCGCAAAGCCCGTGTTCCGATGGCGGAACAGATCAGGCTTATCAATGAATGCCGCCAAAGCGGTATGGCAGATGCTGACTGGTGCCGTGAAAATGACATCGCAGTAAGCACTTTTTATAACTGGGTCAGCCGTTGCAGGAAAGCAGCAGCGGATCAGATCCCCGCACCGAATTATGGTCATTGTGAGATTCCGCGCTCAAAGCAGGACGTGGTTCCCATTGACATTGTTTCGGATCACCTTCCGGAGCAGCATATAGCATCGCAGATGCACCAAACGAACCTTGACAATTCACATACGATTGAAGTGTCCATGAATGATGTGACAATCCGCATCAGTAATGATGCCGATCCTGTCCTGCTCACCAGGACACTCCGCCTGATCCGGGAGACCTCATGTTAGGTGATATCTCCGGCCTCGAAAAAATCTACATTGTCTGTGGCTATACAGATATGCGCAAATCGATCGATGGTCTCTGTTCCATTATCGAAGACCAGCTTAAGATGGATCCGACATCCAGTGCGCTCTTCCTGTTCTGTGGAAGAAGACGGGACAGGATCAAAGCTCTGTTCCGTGAACCGGATGGTTTTGTCCTGATCTATAAACGGTTGTCTGTCCGGGGCGGCTATCAATGGCCAAGGAAGCAGTCGGAAGTCCGGAATCTTTCCTGGCGGGAGTTCGACTGGCTGATGTCAGGAATTGATATCGACCAGCCAAAAGCACTCAAAGCAGAGTAAAAAAGCATCTGGATCCCGGTAAAAATCCTGCACAGAAAAATGGCAGATTTCCTTATAAATTCAGCGTTTTTCAGCACTTGTTTTTCTTTGGAAATGGCTACGTTTCTGGTATAATAAAGACATCAAATCCAAGGAGAGAACGATGGCTTCCGGTGCAAAAGACATCCAGCTGCGAGAGCTGAAGAACACCATAACCGGGCTGAAAACAATGATCTCTGAGCAGACGGAACTGATCAAATCTCTCCGTCTTGTTATTGATGAAAAAACCAGCCACGAAAAAGCCCTTCAGGAACAGGTGGACTATCTTACCAAAAAGCTTTTCGGTTCTTCCAGCGAAAGAAGAACCGATGACATTCCAGGACAGCAGCATCTTTTTGATGAAGCGGAAGTGGAACAGGATCCTTCCCTGTTGGAAGAAGAGACCGTGATCCGGGAGCATACCCGCAAGAAGAAAGCAACCCATGAGGATCTTTTTAAAGGCCTGAAGGTTGAAAAAGTAGTCATCCCTCTTCCGGATGAAGATCAGGTCTGCCCGGTCTGCGGTACGCAGATGGTTCTGATCGGCGAAGAGTATGTCCGCCGTGAGCTGGAATTCATCCCAGCCACATGCAAAGTGATCGAATACTACAGCCAGAGTTATGGATGTCCGTCCTGTAAGGAAGGATTGGGAGATACGGAAAAGCCTGTGATCGTAAAGTCTCAGGTGCCGCAGGCCCTGGTAGGAAAAGGCCCGGCGACCGCTTCCACCGTTGCATGGACGATGTATCAGAAGTACGCCAATGGACTTCCGCTTTACCGTCAGGAAAAAGACTGGAAACAGTATGGTGCCCAGATCAGCAGGACGACACTTGCCAACTGGATCATCTATTGCTCCAGGAATTACTTTCAGCCAATGTATGATTACTTCCACCGGGAACTGCTGAAGCGCAGCTTCGCAATGGCAGATGACCTGAATGTTTACAGATATCTGAAATTTCTGCTGGACCATCGGCCAACGAAAGAGATGACCGATAATCAGCTCGCAGAGCTTGCACCTTGGAGTGAAAAACTCCAATCTATCAAAAATCGCATGTGAATTATAGTGAATTACTCCAACTCGCAAAGGGCTGGGGTAATTTTATATCTGACCGCATTATTATTTGGCGGTTACGATGCAGAGCAGTCTTTTCTTTTACGAAAAAAGAGATATCAACGAGCCAAGGGTCAATATCTCTTTCTTCTTATTATAATTCACTTGTCAAGCATCGAATCGACAAACTGAAATTTTCACCTTATCTGGTTAAAACATGTTTGCAATATTTTGTACATCCACATTTTGGACAAGTTAACTTTCTTTTGGTAATTGTATGAGGTCCCATAACATAGGATTTCATATCAGGAACAAATCGCTCCTTGCATTCAGGACATTCAAAGGCTCCTGCTTCTCTGTCTAATACACATGCAATAGCGATTCCCATTACCATTACTACAAATCCTATCCCCATCAATAACACTCTAGTCCATACCTGCATTTCAAACATTCCCGCAACAACAAATAAAGGTACTGCTGCAACAATTACCAAAACACCAACCATTACAGACATTATAATCTTCTTTTTACTCTCTTGAGCTTCTTTCACTAAATTCACCATATTTTCCTCCGCTTTCTTTTTATAATCCATCTCTTGCAATCTTTCACCAGATAGAAGTTCATTTACTGTAATTTCTAGTTCATTGCAAAGTGGAAGTAACAATGATACTTCTGGGAAACCATTACCCCTTTCCCATTTTGAGATTGTTTTATCGCTGATACTAAGCTTATCTGCCAATTCCCGTTGAGTATATTTTTTTGCTTTTCTTTCTTCAGCAATAAATTTCCCTATCTTAATTTGGTCCATAGGTTCGTGTCCTCCTTTCTGGATTCATTGTATAAATTTCCACTGTTTATTTACACCCACGTAACATAGAATATGGTGAGTTTTAGCGGTTTCTACGCTCCGTAGAGTTGTAATTTACTTAAGAAACTTCAAAGTGAACAAAATCGCTGCGCGATGGCCTGCCAAGGCTGTGGCGCAGTTTTTCTGTTTTTTCTAAAATAGGCAGTGACAGGATTGTCCCAAGATAGTATTGTTAAAGTGCGACCCAAAACAAACTTCATACACGGGCGTAGTCCCGACAACTGCCTATGAAAATCATATCACTTTCAGGCTGCTTACACAAGCAGTTTTATTTTTCAAATGCTCCTCCATGATAGGTAGTTACTGTTTCTATTGCTACTTTTATTTCATGGAGGTTATTTTATGTACGAAGATATTTTTGAATTAGTTACTATTGCTGCGCGGAAAAAGAATCTAAAGGAATCCACCGCACGGGCGTATTGTCATGCCCTTAGTCCGTTCCTGTATACCATTGGTAAACCCTGGCAGGAACTCACAATAGCGGATGTTGATGATTATCTTACTGCCAAAAGGCTTGCCGGCATTATGCCCGAAACCTACAATCACTACTATGGTGCGTTACGCTTTATGTACAAGCGAGTACTCAAACTCAACTGGGATGAAGATGAAATCCCCAGAATGAAACGTGACCGTTCCCTGCCTACTGTTCTTTCAAGGGCAGAAGTGAATACAATCCTTGATGTTACCACAAACCTGAAATACAAAGCCATCTTTGCTGTTATGTACTCCGGCGGTCTTCGGGTATCTGAAGCAACCCATTTGCATTATGATGATATATCCCGAAGCAATCACTCCATTCACATCCGCAACACCAAAAACAGGATGGACCGCTACACCATTCTTGCTGACCGGACTCTTGATATTCTTACTGAATACTGGTTCAAGTGCGGAAAGCCTAGAAACATTCTGTTTCCCAGTCAGGTGACCGGAGAATATCTGGATATCTCTGCCGTAAATCAAGTATTAAGAAGAAGTGCCGAACGGGCAGGAATCCCTAAACATGTCACTTCACATGCCTTCAGACACAGCTTTGCAAGTCATCTTCTGGAGGCCGGATGTGACATTAAATACATTCAGGCATTGTTGGGTCACTTGGATCCTAAGTCTACCGAGATTTATCTTCATGTCAGTAACAAAACTTTGCTTGGTATTAAAAGTCCCTTTGACATACAGGAGGATTCATAATGGAACGTCCTACTGTACAGGATATCTTTCTACGGTTTTATCCGAAATACCTCGATAAATATACTCCTTCACCACAGCAGTCCAAGGTTGCTAACTGTATCATTAACTGCAAGACCGGTGCTTATGGTGCCAACGTAAGTATGTGTGAAGACTGTGGACATTTGCAGATTCATTACAATTCCTGCCGCAACAGGTGCTGTCCCATGTGTCAGGCTTTGCCCAAGGAAAAGTGGATGGATAAAAGGCGGGAAGACGTTCTGGATGCCCCTTACTTCCATGTAGTATTTACGGTACCGCAGGAACTGAACTCCTTAATCTACAGCAACCAGCAGCTTCTCTATGATGCCATGTACCGCTGCGTCTCGGCAACCATTAACGAGTTAACTGAGGATACGAAGCATCTTGGTGCAAGGGTCGGATATATTTGTGTTTTACATACCTGGGGTTCTGAAATGAACTATCATCCTCATATTCATGTCATTCTTCTTGGTGGCGGTCTGACAGCAAAAAATCAATGGCGCGATAAGGGTGAAGAATTCTTTCTTCCGGTTAAGGTAATGTCAAAGCTGTTCCGTGGTAAATACATGGATGAACTTAAATCTCTGTATGAAGCGAAAAAGCTTCAGTTTCATGGGAGTAGTGAAAAGTACCGTAACCGTTATACTTTCAAAGAACTCCTAAACCTTTGTTATGGCAAAGACTGGGTTCCCCACTGCAAGAAAACCTTTAATGGTGCTCAGTCCGTTATTAACTACCTTGGGAAATACACCCACAGGATTGCCATCAGTAACCACCGTATTATCCGTATGGATGAGGATACAGTTACTTACTATGTGAAAGATTACCGGGAAGAAGGTAAGTGGAAAGAATTTACCATTTCCGGCATTGAGTTTATCCGTCGGTTCCTTATGCATGTGCCACCCAAGCGCTTTGTCAGAATCAGACATTATGGCCTGTTGTGTACCAGAAGCAAAACCAGATATATGACGTTATGCAGAAATCTCCTTGGCTGTAAACAGTATCTTTCAAGGCTTAAAAGTATGGAAACACCACAGATGCTTGAAACCCTCTACGGCATTAAGGTTACTGTCTGTAAGTGTTGTGGTGGTCACCTTGGAAAGCCTAGGCAGCGGATACCTTTACGGATTTAAAGTTTGGAATTTATATTTCTTCAAAAGCCTCAGCAATGAGGTCTATTTGTCGTGCTTGGATTTTGAAATGAGTCTCTCAGCTGTAATGACATAACCTTTACTTTTCGGCAAAGTGGAATAATTGAAAATCCATACATACCGGCTCCGGTGACGCGACTTTGTTCACTATAGAAAAATCGAAATTGATGTAAACGATAGGGCAGTTTATCAAAGTATGTAAGCTGCTTTATCGTTTACACCAACTTCGATTGGTTTCTAATCAAGTTTCTGTTCCCTATAAAAAATAATTTTTCGGGATTTACCAAATCCACAATATTTATTCCTGTCGAAAGACCAAAAAATAGTGTTATCACAAATACATATCTGTTCCAATTCTTTTGTCGGTTCTCCAATTTTCTCCGCAATGATTTCAGCGGTAGCAGGAGACATCACAAAAATTAGATTATCGTATATATCTTTGTCAGATGTTCCCCACCAATCGGGAGCCTTGCTTAATATATCTTCTAACTTTTCCTGCAAAATAACAAAAACCGGAATATCCAAGCCAAACCTTTTCTGTATCATATCATCATTTGTATAATCCGCCTTTCTGCGAAAGGCACCAATGCGTCATGAAACTAGTGCATTGACCTTTTGCTATCTAATCTATTTTCCTTCTGATATTATCTTTTTATAAGACTGACACACTACAGAACACGTGGAGGTGAGTGGCGGGGCTGTATAGCGGCGACCTCGCATTTGTATATGTTGTCGGTCATCCGTTAAGGCATCAATGATTGGCACATAACGTAGCCCGTAAACTTATCTTTTCCAAAGTCGACTCGATTTTGCCGGATGACCAGTCACTGTCAGTTTTAAACTTACAATCATCAGGAGGTTATTTTATTGTCGTTTAAAATTCTCAAAAATAACTGTTGCGGACTTGATGTCCACAAAACCTGGATCTATGCCTGTATTGGTATTACCGATTCCAACGGACGTACAGAATATAAGCAAGCTCGCTTTTCTTCCTTTACTAAAGGATTGCAAGAGTTGTGTGACTGGCTTGTTAAATATAACTGTAACGATGTGTGCATGGAATCTACCGGCAAGTATTGGATTCCAGTTTTCAATATCTTAGAGAAGAATAACTTATGGGTTACTCTGTCTCATCCTAAATATACCAAACCACAAAAAGGAAATAAGACTGACCGCAAAGACGCGAAATGGATCTGCGATCTATATATGTGTGGTATGGTCAAGCCTTCCTTTATACCACCAGCTGATATTCGTCAGTTAAGAGATCTTGTAAGATATCGTTTCAAACTTACCTGTATGATTACCGGTGAAAAAAACCGTGCTCAGAATTGTCTTACTGTATCCAACTTTAAACTTGACGATGTCTTTTCTGATGTATTTGGGAAATCTTCACGTTCCATCACGGAACAGATTTTACAACACCCTGGGGAAACTTTTGATGTGGCACCTTTTGTTGACGGCAGGTGTAAAACTCCTATTGAAGAAATACAGGCTGCTGTTGATGGTGCTATTTCTATGGAACAGGCTGTAAAACTTAGACAATGTCTGAATCACATCGATGAATTAGAAAAGCATCAAGCAGAAATAGAACGGGAAATCTTTCGTCTCAGTGATAAGTATGAAAGCATTCTCAATCTTATACGAACTGTACCAGGATTCGATAAGAACCCATTGACTGCTATTCAGGTGCTCTCTGAAATCGGAGGTGATATGTCTGTCTTCCCCACAGCTAAAAACCTCGTATCATGGGCTGGATGTTGTCCTCGTAATGATCAAAGCAATCATAAAATCAAATCCACTAGGATTTCCCGTGCTGGTTCCTATTTTAAACCAGTTTTGGTGCAAGTTGCAAATGCTTTAATTAAATCCAAGAAACATCCTGAATTTACTACTCGTTATCGACGTATAAAAGCACGCCGAGGGCACAAGAAAGCTATCATTGCCATCTGTCGTATGATCCTGACCGCTATCTGGCACATACTCACAGATTTAAAGCCATATACACCGGAAGGCTTTCTTGAGTCACATCCTGTGAACGCTTCAAAAGTATTGACCACTTCACAGGCACTTAATCTGCTGAAACAACGAGGATATGTCATCAAAGATGATACTTTTCCTGTTACCTGATTAGGTGTTGTGCCTATATTTGATTTTCAAACCACCGAAAGATGGTTTATTTGCTATGTCCTTTATTTCTTAGTTGTCTTCTACTTATTTGTTTCAAACTTTCCTCCCTCCATATTTTTTCATTAATGCTTTATATCTGTTGGTGTCGCATTTATCACAATAATCATTCCGTCATATAATTCTGCTGGGACATCATTGATTCTATAGCTATTTGGTAAGATCTTATTCAAAAAGCTATAACCCTCTCCGAGTGATCCCATCAGCATACTCTGATTGATAATTTTCTTTATTTTTTCTGATTTTTGCAGTTTATCAAAATCAAGATACGTCATATCCATCCCAAGGGCATACGCTGTATTTGCCAAAGGATCAGCAGAATAAAATTTTCGCGTAATTCTTTTTCCATTTTTTCCAGGCAAATTGCATTCTGTTTTGTAAAAATCTGTGCCAATGACAAAATAATCATCACCATATTTTTCAAACAGTTCTTCACCCATGAATGTAGTATATGTACTCTTCTTTGCCACATGTCCGTTATGCCCCGAAATCATAAGCATAGATTCGTTTGCTTTCTGAACATGCTCATAAATCCAGTCGATGTTTTCAGCCATATAATGATCCCTTATTTTTGCATAATCTACATTTGACACATTACTAAGCTCCTGATTTTGCAGATAACATCTCGCTGCCTGCGCATACATTTCCATCCCCGGTATATTCTTTAAAGTATCCGCAGCATCTTCCATATCGGTATACTGCATCTTAAGTTCTGAAAACGCTTCATCTACACATTTTTGATCCAAGTCGGAGTTTTGCATATCAAACCCATAAAAGCTTAACATCTCTTCCGGTTTTGCCTGTTTATTATAATCTGCCATATAGCGAATCAATGCCCTCATTTCATCCGTCTGGTAAATATGAAAAGCAAGTGCTTCCACTGCATCATCTTCCGTATTTTTCCCCTCACCGTGTATATATTGATTTACCAATAAGCATCCACCATAATCTGCTTCTAAGGCAAAGGCCTTACAGTTATATTCCTCTACCATTTTTCTAAATATATCAAGCTTTAATTCCTGAAATTCTTTATTTCCGTGGGTCGCCTCTCCAAGAGCAAATATCTTTACATTTTCCGGTATCGCAATATCATCGATTTCCTCTGCAACTTTCAGAAATTCTTCATTATTTACCTGTGTTCCGGAGTTCATGCCCCCATAAGATATATATCTTATGAATGCCATGATTGCAGCTCCAAATAGAAACGCCACGATTATCTTTCCAATATATCGCTTTTTTGCATGATCTTTTTTCATCCGTCAACCAACTCCTCTCATCTTTTCACGCTTATAATTTCGAAAAATCTGACACCTGATATCACACACGGCTCAATATGTATATGTTCAGGATATGTGATATTTACATTTTCAAAACTTACAATTTCCACTCCACCCCGTCCTCGTCGGTCCATGTATCCGTACCGTTATAGGTAAAACGGCGTTCAATGCGATCCATATAGGTGCCGTCCGCTAATTTATATACCGTTGTCGTGTCGCCGCGGAGATTCACAAGCTCTACCACATCCGCTCCCGGATAACCCGACTCAGCTTCATCGTCTCCACCCTTTCCTGTTTCGTCCTCGCCCTGCAACCAGCAAAGCAAGAGCCCCTTATATTCTGTGTACAGAAAAGTCCCGTCATCCGTTTTCTCAGCTGTAAGCTCCATTTTCATGGAGCTTTGGTCAAAGTCATTGGTCATGTCGGAGGAGAGAATATCGCCACTCAGCGAATATGTACCGGTTCCGCCGTCCGCTCCGATATACCATGAGATATGGCCATCGCTTGTGATCTCCATGCTGCTGCCGAACTCCATAGCGCTGGGGATCGCCTCCATAGCGGTGGCATTGTCTTTTTCATCTTCCACCAGATGCCACGGGCCAACCAAATCGTCCGCTGTCACGGCATCCGGATTATTATGCTCCTGCACCGGTGGCACAATGGAAACGGAGGTGTCCGTCGTTTCCCTGGTAGGAGCCTCAGCGGGAAGGATTTCTTCTTCCACAGTGGAATTCGACGGCTCCGGTGTCTCCGCCGGTTCCGTACTCGCAGGCACTTTTTCCACATCAACGTGGATCCTGCCCTTTGCATTCTGCCCCGCAACGACGATTGCGTAGGGACCGTCCACAGGAGCCTCCACGGTAAA
Source organism: Blautia sp. HCP3S3_C12 (assembly GCF_052064155.1). Taxonomy (NCBI): domain Bacteria; kingdom Bacillati; phylum Bacillota; class Clostridia; order Lachnospirales; family Lachnospiraceae; genus Blautia; species Blautia sp. HCP3S3_C12. The sequence goes on from NZ_JBQHWC010000024.1 coordinate 38,259, forward strand.
TTCCGTCACGGTTCCGTCCCCCTGATAGAGCGATGTTCCGTCCGGTGACGTAATCTTCATCTCCAGCGACCCTTTCACCGTCTCGAATAAAATTTTGAGCGTATCACCCTGCTTCAGCTCCAGGGTGTGGGTGTCCGTGCCGTTCATGATTTTGACATCCAAGTGGTATGAATCCGCGTTCTTTGCGCTGCTTCCGTCAAAGGCGGAGCTAGACGCGCACCCGGCCAGAGATAGCAGGAGAGCACAGACGGTCATAACAATAACGAAAAATTTTTGCTGTTTCATAATGGTTTCCTTTCAGGGTTCAGATTTGGTTTGATTGAACATGATCAAGTTGCTATTTCTTATCCATATTCATCCGAATCACATTAAAAAGGTTTGACAGCAATATGCACGCCAATGCGATTGCCAATGGTGTCGTGGTCTCATTTCTGTCAAAAATGCTGACGCACAGAAAGATCACACCCGCTGCGATCAAACCTAAACTTGCTATGATGAAAAGTTTATTCAATATTTTTTTCATTTCATTTTCTCCTCTTTCAAAAAATCTTACTCATGACTGCTTAGCGCATGTCCCGGTTCATCAGATCAAAGTCCATGTACTGCCCGTTCAGCTTAAAGAAGGCCGGGAAGGTACACAGCTTGCGGAAGCCGAACTTCTCATAGAGCCGGATGGCGCGAAGATTGTCGCTTCGGACCTCCAGATTGATCTGCTCAAAGCCGTTTTCCACAGCAAACGCAAGAACGGCTTCCATGAGCGCGGAGGCGGCCCCGTAGCCCCAATAGGCTTTTCGCACGCTGATCCCGAACTCGCCCCGATGGCTCATGCGCCTCGGCTTGCGGTTCAAACTGGCATCTCCGATGATTTGACCGTCCGCCCAGGCAAGATACTGCACATTGTCCTTTGAAGCGACCTGCGCGGCCAGATACTGCGTTTCCGCCTCTACATCCAGCGGTACGCCCTCCGGGCCGAAGCTGAGATTGTCCGTCTCTCCGCCGACGCATTTCAAATAGTCCAGCAGGGCGGCGGCGTCCTCCGGCCGCGCCTGCGTAATCATAAACGGTTCATTTTTCTCCATACTCACTTATATACCTCCAGGTTTGATCCGATATTTCGTTTCTATATATCCGCTTCTCCGGTAAAAACGCTTTGCGCTTTCTCCTCGATTTGGGAAAGGGCAGCCAAAACCTTTTTTATATTCTCCTCTCTTGGGAGAATGGTATGAATGTTTACCTCCGGATGCTCCGCAGCGAACGCTTTCAGGAAGTCCAACAGGTTGTCCTTCGTTTTCATGTAATCCTCGATGATCACGCTGTCGCTGAATCCGAGCTGTTTCAGCAGGATCGCGGAAACCACGCCGGTTCTGTCTTTTCCCGCGTCGCAAAAGTACAGCACATTGCTTTCCGCCTTCACAATGGCACAAATGATCCGCTCCATCTGTCCATCTATCATCTTGACATAAGCATCGGCAACAGAATCCGGAGATTCTGGTACGGCTCCGCCCCCGGTAACAGGCAGATGATAGTAGGTAAACCCGCTTTCCGTCTCCAGTCTGCACGGCTTTTCTGCATATTCAGTCTTATCTCGCAGGTCAATGATTGTAGTAACGCCATTTTTTCGCAGCCAGCTGACTTCTTCATCCGAAAGGCACCCCGGATAATCGCTTCTGATATACCGCAAGGTTCCCGTGGGCAGCGCTCTCGTATTCCTCGTTGATTTCAGCAAAGAACCCATACGGCTGCCCTCCAATCCTCCTTTTGGCAAAAATTCATTGGTATCCTCCTCACAATTTTTTTACGCACATACCGACCAGCAGTCCGACGAGCATCCCCATAGACAGGGTGACGCCGATGTACTCCGGGAAAATGGTGCCAACGGCGGCCCCGAAGCACATCCCCAGGCTCATCCCCATGGCCTCATAGCCGTTTTTCTTTTCCTGCTTCTTTTTCTTTTCTGCCAGTCCGGCGAAGAACACAGCCAAGCGATCCCGGCCACCACCAGCGGCAGCGCCGCCATCATAAAGTCACGCATAAATTTTCACTCCCTTTTTCTTTTAAGACACCACTGCGCAAAGACCGCCTGACGGCTTTGTGAGGTGTTGCCTTTACTCTACAACAAAATCTGTCCAATCAATATGGTTATACACCATCCTTTATCGCCGCCCAAGATAGCGGAATGTATGCCGCTTGTATTCCCGGTACGCCGCGCCGAATGTTTCCTCCAGATACCGTTCCTCCTGCAAAATTTGTAAATGCAGCATCACAATGGCAAACACCGTAAGCGGCACGGTCAGCAAGTTACAGTACATCAGCATCACACCGATATACATGAGGTCAAAGCCGAGAAAGGCCGGATTGCGGCTGAACCGATAGATGCCGGATGTGACCAGCTCTGTGCGATCCTGATCCGGGATGCCCGCCCTCCAGCTATCCTTCATACTGAGAACGGAAAGGAGAAAGATCAGATCACCGATCATCCCGGTGCCAAAGCCGGTAAAGCGAGCGTTTGCCGCAAGGCAGCTCCAGCCTAACGCTATGGACACAAGCTGTGCAATCACAACGCCCAGCGTGGCCATGCTCATCAGTAGTTCCACTGTGTGAATGGACTTTTCTTTCCGCTGTCCGATTTGCCGCGTCCGGATGCCGCGGCGCTTCTGCGCCAGCATCTTGGCAAAATATATGCCGTAAAACACTGCCAGCACAAAAAGGGCAAGCAGGGAATAAGGGAGAAGTTCTTCCATCGGATATTTCATTATGCAACTCCTCAAATGAATCTTGTTTTAGCCATGAGCAAAGCGCAAGGCAACCTGTTACTTTTTTTGATTCTTCCTTGTGCAGGCCACTCGGATAAACGGTACAAGCAGCAGAAAACATACCAGAACAGAGCCGCTCAGCTGCCCGTAGGACATCCACACATTTGATTCCGGCGGGCAGGGATAGATCGCCGCCACAACCACCCGGAAAATCCAAAGGGCCAGCAAAAAGCCGTAGAGATAGAACGCCTCCGGGTTTCCTGCAAACACCTTTTTGCCCCACAGGATCACGGTAAGGCTCAGCCCGGACAGCAAAAAGGAAAAGCACAGGTTTACATAATTGATGGGAACCACCAATGTCTCATAGGGGATATAGGAAGCCCAGCTAAACATCCACGGCACGGTAAAGTGCCACAGCCCCACCAGCAGGCTGAACGCAGCTCCCGCATAGTACATGACCTGATACTTTTTCATCGGTTTTCACCTGCCTTTCATAGCCGGTTCCCTTTTGCGAGCAGTTATTCGGGACAGATAGAGGAAATAGACCAGCAAGACGATAAACTGTACCGCACCCAGAAATATCTCAAACTGAGCGGAAGCCTCCCCGCTGATGAAGGAACAGAAGTCATGCAGAGCGTGGAGCAGTACGCAGGGGAGAAGACTGCCGCTTTCAGCGAAAATCAGGGCAAATACCATCCCGTAGACCAGAGCGAAGCAGATCTGGAGAACTGTTTCCCCCAATTCTGCACCGCCAGCTATGTTCAGGAGATGGCTGAACCCGAATAGAACAGATGAGATTATCATTGCCTTTCCCACGCCGCGCTCCAACCACAGGCCGCAGATGATGCCCCGAAAGAAGATTTCCTCCGCCATACCGATTCCAAGCGTCAAAAACAAGTTTGCTAAAATCAATGCCGCACCACCGTTAAAGTTTATTCCCGCCGTAAAAGGGGAAAGGGCAATGAGCAAAAGCGGCGAAAAATAGAGCATTCTCTTCGCTGCCCCTTTTTCCGCACTGCGAAATCCCAGCTTTAAGATTCCTTTGTATCGGATGATGGAATTCGCCAATGTGATAATCACAAGCCCCCAGATTACAGCACCCCTGATCAGCGCGGAGGGAATGCCCTCTATTCCCGTGATCACCACGATTGCTCCTTGCGCGAAAAAGAACAACAGCAGCACAAGCATTGCCCCGGCGGTTTTCAGTACGATTCTGTCTTTCCGTTTCATTTTCATTTTGAGCCTCCTGTCCCATTCCCCGGCAATGTGCCAAAAGAAGTTCTGTCAATGCGATCTGTCTTCCACAAAATCGGAAACCGCTTCTTTGATTTCCTCTGCGTGTCCTGTCAGCAAATGCCCGCCACTTTCAAAGGAAATGAACGTGCAATTTGGGAATCTTGCTACCGCCCTCTCCGTTTCGATGTAGCTTGCCAGCTTATCGTCCTTTGCGTGGAAAATCAGCGTGGGGACCTGTAAATCCTCAATCGGATACTCCCCAAAGTCCCTCGCCATATCGGGGTTGGTAACGGAAGCGTCCAGTATCACGCCGACTTTTCTGTCGTTTATGGGTAGCATACTGTAAATGGTGGACTGCTCCATCCCCATGATCGGCTCAAACATAGGGCTTAACAGGAACATGACGTAATCGTTGCACAGGAACGGGGGCGGTCCGGCATATTCGGCATATTTCTCCGGCTTCTCCACAGGCGGCATGGCGGAGCAGTATAAAATCAGACCCTTCGTGCGCTGGGGATAATCAAGGGCAAATCGGATCGCGACGCTGCCGCCTGCCGATGTGGCCAGAAGGTGCACCTTGTCAATGCCCAGCTTGTCCAGCAGCTCCACATAGGCCGCCGCCTGACTGGCGGGCGTTCCGTCGCCGGAAACGTCGCTTCCCAGGTATCCGAACCGTGAGGGAGCGATGATCCGATAGTCGGAGCAAAAGTCCTTACAGGTGTCATAAGCCTGGTCATAGCCGCCGAAAATGCCGTGGACGGATAAAATCACCTCGCCCTCACCCGAATCGACATAGGTTATTTCGCCGTAGCTTAATGCCGCCGTCTGGGCATTGTAAGCGGCAAGACGATTTTTACTTTCCCTCACCGCCGCACCGCATCGTATCCCCTGGACAATGAAATACATTGCCAGGGCAAGGAATACTCCCCCCCGCTATGTAACTCCACATTCGCTTACACCTTCTCTTTTCAGTCACTGATTTCGTAAAATCAAACCTCCAGACACTTCGCCCGCTGAGCCAGCTGTTCGATCAGCCGGTTTACGATTTCCGGCTGGTCGGTGTTGGAGTTGTGTCCGGCGTCTTTGATCCATTCCAGCGGTATGCCAGAATTTTTATGCCACGCCTTGTTGTATCGAACACAAGATCCCGCCTTGTCCTGTTCGCCGCAGATGAGCAGGGCGGGGCATTTGATTTCATAGGGCAAATCCCGTTCCACAGCCTCGGCAAGGATTCGGAAGCCGTGACCGGCAATCTTTGCGTAGCGCTCCTGGTCGCCGTCATACACCAGCATCAGGTCCCGCATCAGGTTCCTTCCGTATTCCGACAGGGCGACGCCCTTTGTCCCGGACTTTAAGAGGGCCTTCCACGGATAGTAGCGATAGACTGGCTCCATTCGTTTCAGCAGCCAAAGCTCCGGCTCTGTCATATACTTTCGTTGCAGCGGCGCGGAGTCGATGGACACAAAGCCCTTCAGCTTTTCGTGGTAAGTTTGCGCATACGCCTGTCCCACATAGCCGCCCATAGACTGCCCCACGATAACGGGTTTTGTGATCCCCTCCTGCTCCAGAATTCCGTCCAGCCACCTTGCCTTGTCCATCAAATCGAAGGCAAAGGCAAAGGGCCAGGAGGCGGCGTGGCCGGGGGCGTCCCACACAAGGACATTGTATTTCCCCTCAAAATACACGATTTGTTTCTCAAACAACCGGTGATCCGCCGTCAGACCGGGCAGAAACACCAACGTTATTGCGTCCGGTGAAATCAGATGCACCCAATAATGGATTTTGCCCAATGGTGTCGAATATGTTTTCTCGTTCATACTTCCTCACTCTCCCTTTTTGCACCAATCCTTTTGTCCCAGGGAGAGGGTGTAGGGATGCGCCCAGTCCTCGGTGTCGTAGAAGGTGGCGGTCAATTCCAGCTGGTCATAGACGCAGCTCCAGCAGGTTTTCTCTCCGCCGTTCTCGCCGGGGAAGTTGCTCTGCACCACAGCCGCCAGGGCGGCGCGAACGTCCTCGGCGGTCATTACACCCTTTGCCGCATTCCGCCGCTGGGTGAGCGTGTTAAAACGCACATAGGACTGGCCGCTGCCGGAGGTGCCGTCGTCCCCGTGGAGATAGAAGTTGGTCACCACCGGGGTGTCGGTCACTACCATCTCGCCGTTTTTCCACTCCACCGCCACGCTCCGCCCGGCAGCGTCAGAGAGGGAGAAGTGCTGCGCCCGGCCCAGAGAAAAGTGCATATCATACTGCGAAAGCAATTCCAACGCTTCCTCTACATTCGCCGCCTTGTCCAGCAGCAGCCGCAGACCGGAGACAATGGTAATGTCGGGCTTATCGGTATTCTGGTCGACACCCTCCTCGTGGCTCACCATGAGATCAGCCACGCACAGGCCCTTTTCGTTCATGCCGTCCAGGATAGCGTAGACGGAAGCCAGCGCCATGAACTTATCGCCCATGCTTCCATCGGGCTTCCAGTCCTCCCCAAAGCCCAGGAAGTCCAAATTGCAGGTGGCAATGGACTCATAGCCATTCTTGGGGATGGTATGTACCAGCATTTTGTCACATTCTTCCCAGTCGAAGTTGCGGCCAAAGAGGGCCGCACCGTCGGGACTTGTCACCGCGACGGTGGAGCAGCCGTAGTTTCCCCCGGCGGTGGAGGTGTCCGGCTTCCAGAAGCCGTGAGAGAGGAATGAGGCGATGTAGTCTCCCATCTCGGCGTCGCTTTTTGCCCCGCCCTGCTCCAGAAAGCCATCGAAGCCATAGTCTCCCTTATATTCCATACTCCACAGATGATCATCCAGCTTCTCGATGGTCATGGCCGCCGTGAGCTGGGTGCCGAACATGGTCCACGCTCCCGCAAGGGCTGCAATCAGCACAGCCGCAATAACAAGAAGCGCGATTATCGCCTTTCCAAGTCTTTCCGAGGAAGACGAGTCCGCTTCGTTCGATTTACAAAGCTCTTTTTCCGAAACGATCATTTTCATATACTCCTTCCTTGCCCATCAGGGCGCATTTATCATTTTATTCTGTACCTGCTTATATCGTAAGTCATCGTCGTGTAAACGAGAATTTATCTTACCCTTGCCATATAGTAATCCAATTGGTTCATCAAACTCCAGAATTGTTCTGCTTCATCCACGGATAGTGTTCTATACTCCATTTTCATATCCTCGCAAATTTTGATTCTCCGGTGAGCCACTCGTCTCTTGAAATTGCAAACACACCGGCTTTTCATTGCCCTCATCCGAAAACGCATCGACATCCCAATTTTTCTATCCATAAGCCGCTTTCCGCCCTCATGCACTTTCACTCCTCAGAGCCGTATTTTTCAAACCGGCACTGCTCTATTACCTCGTCCCCGAGCAGCGTGATGGCCTTTTGGGGGCAGCAGCTGATACAGCGGTAACACATGGTACACCGGTCTTCCGCGGTGGCTTTCCCGTCTCGCAGGGAGAGATTTTTCGTGGGGCATAAAGAGACGCACAGCCCGCAGCCCACGCATTTTTCGCTGATTTTCAGCTTGTCTGTGTATCCCGCCGTCTTGCCGTAAAACCACAGCCGCTGTCCAAAAAGTCCCTTCAGGTGGGAAAAGAAGGACAGCCCGTCCTGGGGGTAGTTTCCTTGCTTGATCTGCCGTGCGGCAGCTTCTATCTTTTGGTCGGCCTGACGGACGATCTCCCGGTTTTCCTCTGGCGTTTTCTTCAGCAGTTTGCTGTCGCAGACGGAATCCGGCATTTTGATCTGCAAACCGCCGAGTATTGTCGCCCCGTGTTTTCTTAAAATTCGAGCCGTACATCCTGTTCCATCACCGCTGAAAAGCCCCATCGTATTGACGCAAAAGACCTTTTTCCCATTCCATAGAGAAGAATGATTTTTAATAAAATCACGCACTATGATAGGGGCATTGGAAAACTGCGTCGGGTAGCCCAGCACAATGATGTCATGCTCTTCCAATATTTGAATCATCTCTGTATGTTCTAACGGAAAACTCTGAGCAGATGCGTCCAACAGTTTGACTAACTTTTCGACACAATGTTTTGTATTTCCAGTTCCGCTAAAATAGATTCCAATCATGAACGCATCTCCTTCCTTAAATGGGAATTTGCTTTTTTACAGTGCGGTTACCCAAAAACATACTGCTGAAATTGCATAAAGCGGTGTCATAATATCTTTTCATTTTCATCTACACAATGCCTATATTTACTTTTACACATTCCGTAATTTCCTGTCATTCATCTGTTCACTAGTGATGGTTTGAACTATCAACTTACTTCATCCCATAAATTTCAACAAAATGTGACAGATGCACACCTATCTGCGTCCACATTTCGTCCGTCCTGTCAGGCTCCCGGTCTGCAATCTCTATCATCACTGTTACCGGTGCAACAATTTCTAAAGCAAGCAGATTGGCATCAAACCTACGAATCAGTTTCTTTTCCATCAGTTTATCTAACATCAGTGCATACATTTTCTGATTTCCGGTCAGCTGGTGCTTTGATGTAAGTGCCGCAATCTTTTCATTTCTATACTGCTCCTTCGCACAAAATCTTCTGACCTTTTGTATCTGCGGATCCTTCATTGTGAATCCAACTCGTCTCAGACAATCTTCCTTGAATTCATCCAGCGATTCCGGTATCTTATCCAAATTAGAGCTATTTCCGAAATTCTCATCATATTTTTGTTCCATCATGGTAATCAGAGAATCGAGAATGTCTTCCTTGCCCTTATAATGCGCATATATGGATGGACCTTTTATTCCCACAGCTTCTGCAATTAAATCAATGGATGTCTGGTCATATCCCTTTTCAGAAAATAAATCAAGCGCTGCGAAAAGTATTCTGTCCTTTGTTTTTATCTTTTTCATTTCGTTTCTCCAATCTTTGTATTCCTAATAGTCGTTAGGGATATTATACCTAATATCCGTTAGGAAATCAATATGTCATGAAAACGAATCACAGCAATCTTTCATCCTTGTTGTTCAATATGAACGATACGAGAAAAAGGCATCCAGCAAAACTGCCAGATGCCCCTTTCGAATCGTGTTTCTTCATATTAAATTTTAATCTCATTAAATAGTAATCTCAATCCCACCCCGGAAGACTACCGTGCTGCCTTTCTCATCAATGCGGATGTGATCCGCCAAACCGCCCCACAGTTCTCAGCGAAACTCTGTCTGTTCTCCTGTCAAATCTTCCAGCTTAGTGATGAAGTTCGTGAGTATCTCCTTCGTGTCATTCTTTTCCTGGATGAGTGCCTCCAGTTCCTGAAATCGGCTGTGCTTTTCAGCATACAAGGTGCGGAGTTTCTTTTCTTTCTCTGCCTGCTCCGTCTGATCCAGGGCTACACTTGCATTCTTCTGGATGAGGTTCGAAAGGTTCTCTGCGATAATTCTCAGTTCCTGTTTCAGCCGTTCCTGCTCTGCGCCAAGGGAATCTATCTGGCAGACCGTTTCAATCAACTCCTGCAGGTTCTCTATTGTTTCCTCTTTCGCCTCCACCAGGGCATTCAGTGCCTTGAGGAACAGCTTCTTGATTTCTACCTCGCTCAAATACGGTGTGTTGCAGGGCGGGGTGTCTTTGCCGTACTTCCGATTGCAGCGGTAGATGACCTTCCGGTACTTGTCGGTGGAATGCCACACCTTGGAACCGTACCATCCACCGCAGCACCCACACTTGATTTTGTTTGAGAAAATGCTCACTCCGCTGTACCGACCGTTCTGCTCCCGGCGGGCAAGTTCTGCTTGTACAAAATCAAACTGGGCAGGGGGAATGATGGCTTCATGGTGTTCCTCCACATAATACTGGGGAATTTCGCCGTTGTTAGTCTTTCTCTTCTTCTGCAGGAAGTCCGTGGTGTACTGCTTCTGCAGGAGCGCATCCCCACGGTACTTCTCGTTGGTAAGGATCGATTTCACCGTGCTGATGTGCCATCTGTCCTTGCCGGACGGTGACTTGATACCCCGGCTTTCCAGTTCCTTTGTGATAGCGTAGAAGGAAAGGCCGCTGATGAAAAGCCGATAAATCAGCCGTACCGTGGCTGCCTGTTCCTCGTTTATCTTGAAATCCTTGTCGTACCCAAGGAACCAGCTGAAGGCAACACTGCCTTTGCCATCAGCAAACTGCTTTCGCTTACCCCAGGTGGTGTTCTCAGAAATGCTCCGGCTTTCCTCCTGTGCCAGGGAACTCATGATGGTTATCATCCTCCGCAGCATCCGCACTTAATTCTGTTGGATAAAATACTCACGCCACTATACCGACCATTCTAAAGCACTGGCTTTTCCATAAACTCGTTACCAAATGAAAACAAATATAATGAATAGTAAGCAACAAATTAATAAACCTAATCACCCGAAATCTCGTTGTTTTTCTATCTCCATGGTTTTCTTTTTCATTTGTCTTTTTGTTTTTTTCAAGTTGACAGGCAGCATCTATTCTTTCCATTTTCATCAGTAATTCCAATGAACACATCCGCTTTTCTGCTTCCTGTTGCTTTTTCAGTGCCTCTTCAACAGCCTCCACAGAAGACTGTACTACCATTTTCTCCAGTTTAGAGTTCCGGTCCTGTACGTCTCTTATTTTTTCTTCGAACTGCTCTTGCTCTTTCCTGCTCAGCAGCCCGTTCCTGTTCCGAAGATCGTCGTTGCTTCTCTGCAGCGACAGATTGATATTCTGCGTTCTGGACAATTCGGTTTGCAGTTTCTGATTTTCCTCGGTTAGCTTCTGAAGCTCGTCTTGTAGCTTCTGATTTTCGGATGAGATCTTCTGAAGATTTTCTCGAAGCTCCCGCATCCGTTCCAGACATTTCTGGATATTTTCCTGATCCTTTCTTTGTATTTCCAGAAGTCTGTCCCTTCTGCCGCTTCTCTTTTCATAGAAAGGACAATGAGATGAAAGAAATGTCAATCGACTTAGAAACTTACAGCGACGTGAACATCACCAAGTGCGGTGCCTACAAGTACGCTGAGTCTGATGAATTTGAGATACTGCTTTTCGGAGTCTCGATAGATAGCGGACCCATCACGGTGTATGACCTTGCCTGCGGCGATACTATCCCGAAAGAGATCCTTGCAGCATTATCTGATGAGAATGTAACCAAGTGGGCTTTCAATGCTTCCTTTGAGCGCATCTGTCTCTCCAACTGGCTGAAGAAGCATCGTCCGGAATATTTCACCGGCTACAGCATCCCGGAGGATCCCGCCGGTCAGTATCTGGATCCGGCATCCTGGAAATGCACTATGATCTGGTCAGCCTATATGGGACTGCCGCTCTCGTTGGAAGGTGTCGGAGCTGTCCTGAAGCTGCAGGATCAGAAGCTTAAAGAAGGCAAAGACCTGATCCGCTATTTCTGCAGCCCTTGTAAACCAACCAAAAGCAATGGCGGACGCACCCGGAACCTTCCGGAACATGATCCGGAAAAGTGGTCACTCGTGAATTAAAAACTTTATCCTCACACGACTGAAGTCGCGTGCTTCCAGACGCTTTAGGCGTCAGACTAAATATCGGCGGATACGCCTGTAA
>NZ_JBQHWC010000025.1:0-48146 GCF_052064155.1 Blautia sp. HCP3S3_C12
TATGTAAACATTTGTTCTGTTGTTTAGTAAAAAAATTTGCGCGTCTAACTCATCACTGAAAGTAACGAGAATGCGACGCGCAGTTATTCAAATACATTGCAGTGGAAATTGATGACTGGAACGATGAGCTTTCGCCGTGGAAGGCACCGGCTGTATTTAAGGATGGCGGTTTTGGTGGAGGCGCAGTTAAAACGCTGGAGAAAATATTGATGCTTTGGTCAGATAAGAAGAAATATTATATTGGCGGTTATTCTTTGGCAGGACTGTTTTCCTTATGGGCAGCATACCAAACTGATGTGTTTGCAGGAATTGCTGCGGTATCTCCGTCCGTCTGGTTTCCTGGATTTATTGATTATATGAGGGAACATGAAATTAAGAGCAAAACTGTTTATCTGAGTCTGGGTGACAAAGAGGAAAAGACGAGAAATCCGGTTATGGCACAGGTCGGAAACTGCATCCGGAGCGGGTATGATTGGCTTAAGGAATGCGGCGTAGATTGTACATTGGAATGGAATTCGGGTAATCATTACCGGGAGCCGGATATGAGAACAGCAAAAGCATTTGCCTGGATATTGCATCAGGATATGCGGGCGGAATAACTCCGTTGCTGGATAGAGATGGAAAACCTGTAGTTTCTCCGTTGCTGAACAGGTAAACATAACACCTTGATAATCATTTCTTAAAATGGTACAATCAATACACGCACAACGTAAATTATGCACAATTTCGGAAAGGAGTGTGATTGTATGACGTTGAAATTACCAGTTGGCATAGAAGATTTTCGAGAGATCCGCTGTGCCGGATTCTATTATGTAGATAAAACAAAACTGATCGAACAGCTCCTTGACAACTGGGGAAAGGTAAATCTTTTTACCAGGCCGCGACGTTTCGGAAAAACCTTAAATATGAGCATGCTTCACCGCTTCTTTGAAATTGGTGCTGACCAGTCATTGTTTGATGGTCTGAATATCATGCTGAGAGAAGATCTATGTAATAAATATTTCGGACAGTTTCCGGTTATCTTCCTCACCCTGAAGGGTGTAGATGGTCTTTTCTTTGAAAAAGCAACACAAAAACTTATCAATTTGATTGCACGGGAAGCAGAGAGATTTCGTTTTTTACAAGACAGTGATAATCTGACAGAAAACGAAAAAGAAAGATACCTTGCCCTGATCCGTATGGATAATGGAAAATATTCTATGGATGAAGACATACTGGAGTCCTCGTTACAGACATTATCTGAGTTATTATTTCGACATTATGGTCAAAAGGTCATTATACTGATAGATGAGTATGATGTTCCCCTCGATAAGGCATACCAGAACGGCTATTACAGAGAAATGGTTTCGCTTATCCGGTCATTATTTGGTGATGCTTTAAAAACTAATGAATTTTTGCAGTTTTCAGTTTTGACCGGATGCCTGCGGGTTTCAAAGGAAAGCATATTTACCGGTCTTAACAATTTCAAGATTCTCTCCATTACGGACGTGCGCTTTGATGAACAATTTGGATTCACGGAAGCTGAAGTTGAAAAATTGTTAAAAGATTACCATCTGGAATCACATTTGTCGGAAATAAAGGAATGGTATAATGGATATCGCTTTGGAGATGCTGATATCTACTGTCCCTGGGATGTGATCAACCACGTGGATCTGCTTTGTGAAAAGCCGGGGGAACTGCCACAATGTTATTGGATCAACAGCAGTGGTAATGCGCTTGTAAAACGTTTCGTATCCATAGCGAACCGTACAACCCGAGACGAAATCGAACGTTTGATAGCAGGTGAACCCATCGAAAAGTTTGTTCGTTTGGAATTAACATATGACGAGATAGATAACAGCATTGACAATATCTGGAGCGTACTGTTTACAACCGGATATCTGACTCAGGTGGGAATGACAGAACAAGGAGCTTATAAATTGGTTATCCCAAACAAGGAAGTCCGGGAGGTTTTTCGTTTTCAGATACAGGAGTGGTTTAAAGACAACATTGGATGCAATACAGATCGTTTAACAGATTTCTGGAATTCCATGAAAGAAGGGAAAACAAAGCAGATAGAACACTATCTCAACTGGACTCTGAGTAATTCGATCAGTGTCTTCGACACAAAGGCGCAGGAGACAGAAAAAGAAAATTCCTATCACACTCTTTTGGTTGGCTTGTTAACAGGAAATTCTGACTGGGTGGTCCGGTCAAATGTAGAAGCCGGAGAAGGCTTTGCAGATATCCTTGTTGAGCCGGAAGATCCAGATGCCGGTATCGTAATTGAGCTTAAATATTCAAAAGAAGCAGCTGGATTGGAAAAAGCATGTGAAAAAGCGATCAAACAGATCAAAGACAGAAGATACTACGAATATTTGAGAAATGACGGTCGTTCAGATATTGCTCTTTACGGCATTGCATTCTATAAAAAGAGATGTAAAGTTATTGTTGAAAAAATGAATGATATTTAACATAATATATAGCAAAAATTCTTCTTCCTTTATAGGTAGAAAAATCAAAAGCCAATATGCAGAAAACAGCTGCCGGAGCTTCGGGTAATAGAAAAAGAGCATGCTGTGGCATGTCATCATATAGTGAAATAATAAGACAAAGCCGGACGAATGATCGTCCGGCTTTGTCTCGAAAAAGTGGCTATTAAACTAATGAGGCTAACGTAGAATAAAATTCTGGAAATTCTTTTTTCAGGCGGACGGGATAGCCGTCTGTATTCAGGAAACAGTGACAGGAGGAAGCCTCACATACCGTCACGCCTTCTACATTTTTCATTACATATCCTAGCTTCAGCTTTATACCGTTAAACGCAAGTGCTGTTACTTCAATACTGATTTCATCAGAAAAGGTAGTAGTTTTTTTGTAAGAGCACTCGACCGATATTACCGGTGAAATTATTCCGTCCTTTTCCAGCTTATCATAGGAAAATCCGGATTTTTCCAAAAAGTCAATTCTGGCCTCTTCCATCCATCGTATATAATTGGAATGATGGGTAATTCCCATTTTGTCTGTTTCGTAGTATTGAACCTTATGTGTGTACATTATTAAAATCCTCCTGATACAAAAGTCCCCACCCACTGCTTATTGCTTTTCGCAATTGAAGCAGGGGACTTACTTGATTTGGTTAAAAAGCGACGGAAAAGAGAATAAAGACTTCTATAGCCGTAATCCCTTAATATCTTTAATGCGTGATAAGATTGTGTTGCAGCTGCAGCTGATAATTCCGGGCAATGTATCAATGACATTATGCAGAAAGTATTCCATTTCATCACCTGATGAAGCAACTGCATGTACATGAAGCTTGTCTCTTCCTGTGACACGGTAAATCTGAGTGACTGTATCATTTTTGTACAATATATCTGTTACCTGCGACAAGTACTCCGGTTTTGTTTCAATTTCAAAGTAGCATGATACAGCCCCACTGATTTTTTGCGGATTAATAATTGTTGTATATTCTTCGATTACGCCTCTTTTCTCCAAAGCCTGGATACGGACTTTTACTGCCACTCTGGAAATACCGGTTTCTTCACCAATAGCAGAGTAGGAGATACGTGCATTTTCTATAAGCAGCCGGATAATTTTCTGATCCATTTCATCTAAACCGTCCAGATACATAAGTTCCCTCCTGTAAAATAATATAAAATAATGTCCGTCTGGTAGCAGATTTTCTTAAATATCATATCATTTATATTACTAAAAGTAAACAGCTGCTTGACTTATTTACTGTAACTGCATATAATTGTTTCGTAACGAAATCTAAAACTTACATTTTGGAAATACGATCGTGATTTCGGATAAAAAGCAGGAATTTATGGAGGAAAAGGAGAATGTCAAAAGATGAATATTTAATCACAGATGCCCCTCTTAAAGCACTGACTGTTTTTGCAATGCCTATGATTCTGGGCAGCTTCTTTCAACAAGTATATAATATGGCTGATTCCATTATTGTTGGTCAGTTTGTGGGGTCCTCGGCACTTGCGGCAGTTGGAGCCTGTGCTGCTTTGACCAATGTATTCATCTGTGTAGCATTGGGTGCAGGTGTAGGAGCAGGTGTACTTGTGAGCCGCTATTTTGGAGCCCAGAATTATAGCAAAATGAAAACAATTGTGTCAACATCGTTGATCAGTTTTCTGATTCTGAGTATACTTCTGGGGGTTTTTGGCTTTGGCTTTTCTCATTTTATGATGAGTTTATTACAAACACCTGCTGACATACTGGATGAAGCAGTACTGTATCTGCGTGTTTATTTTGTTGGATTTCCCTTTCTGTTTATGTACAATATCCTTTCAACGATGTTCAACTCCATCGGCGAATCTAAGATCCCGCTGGGTCTTTTGATATTTTCTTCTGTTTTGAATATTGTTATGGATCTTTGGATGGTGGCAGGTTTAGGGCTGGGTGTGTTCGGTGCCGCACTTGCAACTCTCATTGCGCAGGGGATTTCCGCAGTGTTTTCCCTTTTGATTTTCTTTAACCGGATGCGTCGATATAAAAGCCGATTTCACTGGTTTGACAGGCAGGAGTTACATTCCATGCTTCGTATTGCAGTACCATCGGTTCTTCAGCAATCCACAGTGTCAATTGGTATGATGATCGTACAGGCAGTTGTAAATCCCTTCGGTACACAGGCGCTGGCAGGTTATGCGGCAACCATGAGAGTAGAGAATGTTTTTTCACTGATATTTGTATCCATTGGTAATGCGGTTTCGCCCTATGTATCCCAGAATCTTGGGGCAAAGAAAATAGAACGTATCAAAAAAGGATATCGCGCTGCACTGGTGTTGGATCTGTGTTTCGCAGTCCTTGCTTTCATAGTCATTGAAACACTGCACACTCCAATTTCTTCCTTATTCCTGGGAAAAGATGGAACTGCTCTGGCATATCAGGTATCCGGGGATTATATGAAATGGCTGGGTTATTTCTTTATTTTTATGGGTATTAAGATGGCAACAGATGGAGTCCTTCGTGGACTTGGAATCATGCGGCCATTTCTTATTGCCAATATGGTAAACCTTTCAATCCGTCTATCAGTGGCTTTGATCTTTGCACCGCGTTATGGAATTGCATTTGTCTGGCTTGCTGTACCGGCCGGCTGGCTTGCGAATTTTCTGATCTCCTATGGTGCACTTAGAAAATCATGGCCGGTTGATGAAGGAGTTTCATTCCGGTAAATTTCTCTTAAGTTTTGATGGGAAGCTGGATTTGTATGTTAAGAGGTATATTTTCGTTACTGTTCACTGGCAATATCCCGCGAGGTGTTTTTTGTGAGCGAAGGTCACAGAAAACCCGAGACATACTGCGCGAATTTATGCGATTAGCATAAATTCTGTGCATCGCGAAGCGTGTTGCTGTGAACAGAGTGAACAGTAACATATTTTCTTATAGACATGATATAGTATGAGTGCTATAATAAAAAAAGATTTTTTATGGCATATTTATTAGCAAGCCGGTTGAAAAGCCGGGACGCAAAGCCAGAAGGAGCTAAAGTCAGACTGAAATCTGGCCATGCCAGCCGGTTGCATCATGCCTCAGTAATAATAAAAGGTAAAATGTTAAATGGGCATTATGGAAAAAGTTCCTGTAAAAATTTTTTACATGGAATTTTTTTTTGCTTCAAGCGGATATTTGAAATCTCCGCAGGGGACTTACCTGATTCGGTTAAATTTGAGGGACAATAGAAAAGAACAGCAGGAATGGATGAACATATTGCCAAGCCTGTTGATAGGAAATTATTAGTAAAAGTGATCAATGAGTTAGTAAAACGCAATCAGAGGGAGAAGTGATAATGAAAAAGAAAAAATGGAACAAGTTAGTTTCTGTACTTTTGGTGATGGTGACAGTCATGTCACTTCTGTCTGGCTGCGGCAGGAAAAGTACGGAAAAAGAAGACGCGGAAACTATCACAGTGTATCTATGGACCACAAATCTGTATGAAAAATACGCATCATACATCCAGGAACAGCTTCCGGATATCAACATTGAATTTGTAGTAGGCAATAATGATCTGGATTTCTATCGTTTTCTGAACGAAAACGGTGGATTGCCGGATATTATAACTTGCTGCCGGTTTTCCCTCCATGATGCAAGCCCCCTGAAGGACAGTCTGATGGATCTTTCCACAACCAATGCTGCAGGTGCTGTCTATGATACCTACCTTAACAATTTCAAAAATCAGGATGGCAGTGTAAACTGGCTTCCTGTGTGTGCAGATGCCCATGGCTTTGTAGTGAACAAAGATCTTTTTGAAAAGTATGATATTCCTCTTCCAACGGATTATGAAAGCTTCGTTTCTGCCTGCCAGGCATTTGATGAGGTGGGTATCCGTGGGTTTACTGCAGACTATTACTATGATTATACCTGTATGGAAACACTGCAGGGTCTGTCTGCATCAGAGCTGTCTTCTGTGGATGGACGTAAGTGGCGTACTATCTACAGTGACCCGGACAATACAAAGAGAGAAGGTCTGGACAGTACCGTCTGGCCGGAGGCTTTTGAACGTATGGAGCAGTTTATTCAGGATACAGGGCTGAGCCGGGATGATCTGGATATGAATTATGATGATGTGGTTGAGATGTACCAAAGTGGCAAGCTTGCCATGTATTTCGGCAGTTCTTTCGGTGTAAAAATGTTCCAGGATCAGGGCATTAACACAACATTCCTGCCATTCTTTCAGCAGAACGGCGAAAAGTGGCTGATGACTACACCATATTTCCAGATAGCTTTAAACCGTGACCTGACAAAGGATGAAACACGCCGGCAGAAAGCAATGAAGGTACTGAACACAATGCTTTCAGAGGATGCGCAGAACCGGATTATTTATGATGGGCAGGATCTGTTAAGCTACAGCCAGGATGTGGATTTCCAGCTTACGGAATATCTGAAGGATGTGAAACCTGTGATTGAAGAAAACCATATGTATATCCGTATTGCGTCAAATGACTTTTTCTCCGTTTCCAGAGATGTGGTGTCCAAGATGATCTCAGGAGAATATAATGCAGAGCAGGCTTATCAGTCATTTAATTCCCAGCTTCTTGAAGAAAAATCCACTTCTGAGGATATTGTGCTGGATTCAAAGAAAACTTATTCCAATCGTTTCCATACCAGCGGAGGCAATGAAGCCTATTCTGTTATGGCAAACACTTTGCGCGGTATTTATGGGACGGATGTGCTGATTGCAACAGGAAACAGCTTTACGGGAAATGTACTGAAGGCCGGTTATACAGAAAAAATGGCGGGCAACATGATCATGCCAAACGAGCTTTCCGCTTACAGCAGCGAAATAAGTGGGGCAGAACTGAAGAAAATGGTCAGAAACTTCGTAGAAGGCTACCAGGGAGGCTTTATCCCCTTTAACCGCGGCTCTCTGCCTGTGTTCAGTGGTATTTCTGTAGAAATCAAGGAAACGGATAATGGTTATACATTGAGTAAAGTTTCAAAGAATGGAAAACAGATTCAGGACAAGGATACTTTTACTGTGACCTGTCTTGCAGCACCACAATATATGGAAGCTTATCCGGCAGAGGAAAATATTGTATTTGATGGAGGGGATACCTCTGTGGAAGATACCTGGACAACATATGTTTCAGATGGTAATGCCATTCTTGCAGAGCCTGAAGACTACATTACTCTGAGGTGAGAAGAATGGATGTTAAGAATCATAATACAAACAGAAAGAAACGGGTTGCGAGAAAACGATGGAATACGGCAATTTTTATTGCCCTATTCGTTGGAATCCTTTTGACTGTTTTCCGATATTTGGGGTTTGTATCGAAGACTGTTTATGAGGAAAGTGTTTCTCACCTGACAGAAATTTTTCATCTGTCTGATAATATGCTAAGTGAGCTGACAAATAAGAATCTGACTTATCTCCATATATGGGGGGAATATCTGCAGAACACTTCCGATGAAAGTGAAATTCGTGAGTATATAGAGAAAGCACAGGAAGATGCAGGCTTTTTAGATTTTTATTTCCTGTCAGCGGACGGGAACTATAAGATGGCAACAGGTGAAACCGGGTATCTGGGATTGCAGGAAAATATTGAAGATGAGATCCGGCAGGGAAATGATGTGATAACCAATGCAACAGTTCCCGGAAAATCCCAGCTCCTTGTTTTTGCTACTCCCAGGCCTCATGGAAGTTATCAGGGCTTTGAATATGATGCTATTGCCATTGCCTATGAAAACTCTGATATCGTAAATGTGCTGAATATTTCTGCTTTCAATGGAAATGCCCAGAGTTATGTGGTTCATCCGGATGGCCGTGTTGTTGTGGATCATTCTTCTGAGGCATGGGGAGAGGTGTATAATTTCTTTGGGATTCTGAGAGAACATTCTACTCTGTCTGAAAAAGAGATCCTTAAGCTTTCAGAAGAGTTTAAGGAAGGACATACAGATGCAATGCTGATAAATCTGGATGGAGAGGATTACTATCTGGTCTATGAGAAATCCAAACCTCAGGACTGGATCTTTCTGGGACTTGTCCAGGCTGATATCGTCAATGCCAGTATGAATGCTCTGCAGCGCAGTACTATAATGCTTGTGAGTGCCGTAGCATTGTGTATTGCCGGTCTTTTTATTGGATTTATTCTCCAAAAAAACAGGGTAAACCTGAAGAGAAAGGATACGGAGATCCTGTATAAGGACGAACTGTTTCAAAAGCTTTCAATGAATGTGGATGACGTTTTCCTGTTGCTGGATGCTAAAACGTATAAAGTAGATTACGTCAGTCCCAATGTGGAAAAACTGCTGGGTATTACAGTAGAACAGATCCGTAAAGATATTTGTGTCCTTGGGAAACTGCATTCCGGGGATGTTGAAAATCCGGAGAAGAATTATCTGGAAGAAATCCAGGTTCATGAGCAGCAGGAATGGGATTTTGAATATGTTCATCAGAAAACAGGAGAACACCGCTGGTTTCATAACGTTGCAATGGGCAGCGAGGTAAACGGGAAAAAGAAATATATCCTGGTTCTGTCAGATCGTACCTCTGACAGAAAAATGAATCAGGCCCTTTCTGAGGCGGTCCGCGCTGCGGAGACTGCAAACAAGGCAAAGAGCACCTTTCTTTCCAATATGTCTCACGATATCCGTACACCAATGAATGCGATCATTGGTTTTACCACACTGGCTGTAAGCAACATTGATGATAAAGAAAGGGTTCGGGATTATCTGGGTAAGATTCTTTCCTCCAGTAATCATCTGCTCTCACTGATCAATGATATCCTGGATATGAGCCGTATTGAGAGTGGAAAGATTCATCTGGAAGAAACGGAAGTCAGTCTGTCAGAGGTTCTTCATGATCTGAAAACCATTATCAGCGGACAGATCCATGCGAAACAGCTGGAGCTTTACATGGATGTCATGGATGTTACCAATGAGGATGTTTATTGTGACAAGACCAGGCTGAATCAGGTGCTGCTGAATCTTTTGTCCAATGCGATCAAGTTTACTCCTGCAGGCGGAACCGTTTCTGTCCGGCTGAGAGAGTATCCGGGTACACAGAGAGGCTGTGAACTGTACGAAATCCGGGTAAAGGATAACGGAATCGGCATGAGTCAGAAATTTGTACAGAAGATCTTTTCTCCTTTTGAGAGAGAGCGGACTTCCACTGTAAGCAGGACTCAGGGTACAGGGCTGGGCATGGCTATTACCAAGAACATCGTGGATATGATGGGTGGAATCATTGAAGTTCAGACAGAACAGGGAAAAGGTACTGAATTTATTATCCGCCTGCCATTGCGGATCCAGCCTGAGAATCAACGTATAGAGAAAATCGCAGAGCTGGAAGGCCTGAAGGCATTGGTAGTAGACGATGATTTCAATACCTGTGACAGTGTGACTAAGATGCTTGTAAAGGTTGGAATGCGTTCGGAATGGACACTTTCCGGTAAGGAGGCTGTTCTCCGCGCACGACAGTCTATGGAAATGGGTGATGCATTCCATGCTTATATCATTGACTGGCGTCTGCCGGATATGAACGGCATTGAAGTTACCCGTCAGATCCGTAGTCTTGGTGACGATACGCCGATCATTATCCTGACTGCTTATGACTGGTCAGATATTGAAGTGGAAGCCAGGGCAGCAGGGGTAACTGCGTTCTGTGCCAAACCTATGTTTATGTCAGATATCAGAGAGACTCTGATGGCTGCTATCGGCCAGAAGCAGGCTGAGGCAGAGGATAATATTCTTCCGGCAGCAAGTTCAGATTTCAGAGGCAGGCGCATACTGCTTGTGGAAGATAATGAACTGAACAGTGAAATTGCAGTAGCGCTCCTTAGTGAATATGGTTTTCGGGTTGATACAGCGGAAGATGGAGCAGAGGCTGTGGAGAAAGTTAAGAATTCAACACCAGGTGATTATGATCTGGTGCTTATGGATGTGCAGATGCCTGTAATGAATGGATATGAGGCTACTGAGCAGATCCGTTCACTGGATGATCCTTCACTGGCGGGAATTACAATCCTTGCCATGACTGCCAATGCTTTTGACGAAGACAGAAGGAAAGCACTGACATGTGGTATGAATGGATTCTTATCCAAACCAATTGTTATAGAGGAATTGATCAATACCTTGCAAAATATTCTGACGGATTAGTAAAACAAAAACCTGCTAAGAAAAGTTAAAAACTTTTTAGCAGGTTTTTATTTTTTTAAGAAATTTCTAAGCGGCCATTGAAAAGTCCGAAAATGAGTAGTATTCTAATTATATCAATATATAATGTTTTCGTAGAACCGAAAGCAAAATCAGATGAATGCAAAGGAGGATTTTCATCATGAACATGAAGAAGAAAATGAAACGTTTTGCAAAGATACTGGTTGCCTCTCTGGTTATTGCAGGCTTTTGTCCAACAGGGATTCCCACACCAATAAACTCAGTTGTTGAGGTACAGGCTGCCACAAAAGCAAAGGTACCCACCTGTGCAGCCAAACAAACAGTACGTGTAGTGGGGGCTTTTGGAGGACCTAACGAAAATGGTGGAGCAAAAACTATTTTGGATATTCCGGAATGCTATATCTTCATTAGAAACCTGAGTTCTAATGCCAAAATCACAAATATCAAATCTTCCAACAAAAAAATTAAGGCAACCAAAAGAGAAGGTTTAAATGCTCTGGAACTTTCTTCTACTCTTATGCCTTTTGATGAGACTGATCTTGCCGGAGCTTCTTCCACAATTTCATTCCGGGTAACCCAGAATGGAAAGCAGTATAAGCTGTCCTGTAAGATTAAAGTAGCTGAGAAAAAATCTCCGTTTTCTAAACTTACGGTTGGATCCAAAAATTATGCATCTTATTTTAATGGATATATGTATGTTAAGGAAAAACCAATGAAGGGCAAGAAAAAAATATATGTAAAAATGGCTCCAGGGTATGTATTAGATTCCATAGATATGCTTTCTTCTAAAAATGGAAAATATACAAACAAGAAAATCAAAAATGGCTCCACAGTTAACCTTACATCTTGCGACCAGATTTCCCTATCATATCATACAACCAGGAAACCTGTTAACTACAAAGCTCCTTCTAAGTGGTTTGGACAGGTGGAGTCACCTCTGCATAATTATAATTCATTAATATTCCAGTAATACCCCCATTCATTGCCAAAAGGTTTGGCTGTGATATTTCATCCGCTTGACTCGAGCAGAAAAAAGAAGGCGTAAATTCATATTCGGATTTACGCCTTCTTTGTATAATATTATTTAATAATAGTTTCTCTGTATATTGGTATCACTCCAGAATTGTTTGTGAATACTCAAAAATAAGTCAAGGGGATAAAATCATCCGCTTCGCTATTTGCGGGAATGCAGATTATAAATTTTGAATAGTTCCATTCAAAATTGTAAAGGATAGCATATAGGAAAGGAGGTAGTCTTATGACTTTGGAACAGGTTGTCCTGACAATGATTAATGACAAAATGCTGGATAATGGACAGATTTCCGAAAAACTGCACAGCAGTATTCAGAAGGACATCTTTTCTTTGATTGCATCTGACACTGCAGCCATGAAGAGGGAAGAACAGATAAACAGTTCATACCAATACCATGAACGAATCAGTTAACCGAATCAAGTAAGTCCCCTGCTTCAATTACGAATATCCGATTGACTTGGAAAGGAACAAAATGGACATCTATGCAACCCGCGAGGAACTGAAATTACGGCAGAAAAGCATCTTTGATCTGGAACTGAAGGTTGCGTATTATGCGCGTGTCAGTACGGACAAGGAGGAACAGAAAACCTCTATTGAGCATCAGTGGACTTTTTTTGAGCAGTTAATTTCGGGGGTGAAAAATTGGAAATTTATAGATGGTTATATAGATGAAGGAATCTCCGGCATTACTGTAACCCACAGAGAAGAATTTCAGAGAATGCTCCAGGATGCAAAGGATGGAAAAATTGACCTCATCATTACCAAAGAGATTACCCGTTTTGCCCGAAATGTATTAGATAGTATACGATATACAAGAGAACTGCTGGACTGCGGAACAGCCGTATGGTTTCAGAACGACAACATCAATACATTGGATGAGGATTCTGAACTCAGACTGTCAATCATGTCTGGTATTGCACAGGAAGAAAGCAGAAAACTTTCAAGCCGAGTACGTTTTGGTCATGCCAGATCCATACAGAATGGTGTGGTTCTTGGCAATTCCCATATTTACGGATGGGACAAACGAAATGGGAAATTGTTTTTAAATCCTGAAGAAGCAAAAATGGTTCAGCTTATTTTTGAAAAATATGCCCTGGGAAACTGGTCTACCCATTCGCTGGAACAATTTTTATGGGAATGCGGTTACAGAAATTACAAAGGAGGAAGAATTAACAGCCATGTGATTGCCAATATTATCCGAAACCCTAAATATAAGGGATATTATGTTGGCGGAAAAGTAAAAATAGTTGACCTTTTTACTAAGAAGCAGAAGTTTCTGCCTGAAAATGAATGGATAATGTATAAAGACGATGGCACCCATGTCCCGGCAATCGTAGATGAAAAACTGTGGGAAAATGCCAACAGGATTTTGGAAGAAAGAAGTAAAAATATTAAATCGAAAAAAACTTCCTATAAGCAGAACAACCTTTTTACAGGGCTTATCCATTGTACCGAAGATGGGGCTGCATATTGGCTGAAAGTCAGAACTGTCCGTGAAAAAGATGCAAAGACATGGGTATGCAGTCATCGTATAAAACATGGGGCAATTTCCTGTAAATCCAAACCGATAAAAGAGGAGCTCCTACTTAAAATGATATCGGATGTTTATAATGATATGGCTCAAAGCAATAAAAATATACTGCACAAATATCTGGAGCTTTATGAGAAAGAGCTTAACAAATCAGAAGGAACAGAAGAAAAAATACACAGCCTGCAACATGAAATAACAGCACTGGAACAGAAGAGAGATAAGTTGTTGGATTACAATATGGGCGGCTATATTTCAGATGCAGAATTTCTCAGCAGAAACCAGACTTTTACACAGCAGATTGCGAAAAAAAAGGAGGATCTGGAACAACTGAAAAATACAAAGCCCTTATCTAAAGCAGAATTACTGGATCAGATGGATAAGATATTAGATTATACAAAAGAATATTCTTACGTAAAAACCAAGGATATAACCAGATCTATGATTGAAAACACCATTCATAAGATAGAAATCACTCCCATAAATGAAAAGAAAGCAGAGGTGTTGATCGTATTTAAAAGCGGAAGTCTGCATAGCTCTGATGCTGTCATTCCGGCACTGGGACAGGAAAAAGCTTATATTACGGAGACTGGATATGAGTATGTTATGCATTCAGGAATTATTATGTAAATAATGTAGCAGGTGTAAGATATGGCGAATACTAAAAAAAGATGGACAACCGAAGAAATTGAAATATTAAAAAAGCATTATCCCACAGAAGGTGATGCCGTCTTTAAAAGACTGCCTGGAAGAACTGCTAAAAGCTGCAGGATTCAGGCATCAAAAATGAAAATATCCAAAAACATTTCTTCTGCTATTATACAGGATGATCGTAAGTATATCAGATTATGGACAAAGGCAGAAGATGAAATACTCAGAGAATATTATGCAGAAGAGGGCAGTAATGTACGTTGCCGTTTGAATCAAAGATCTGCGGAATCCTGCAGAGGAAGAGCAGCTTCATTAGGACTTGTTTATTCCGGGGCAAACAGAAAATGGAGCAGCAGAGAAGATGAAATTCTAAAGAAGTATTATTCAACAGAAGGGTCTGAAATTCAAAAAAGACTGCATGAAAGAACCAAAGAGGCATGTAATAAAAGAGCCGCCAAATTAGGTCTCCGTATGCAGGGAAGAAAAAAATGGTCTGCAGAAGAGGATGAAATTATAAAAACATATTATAAAGCTGAAGGGGGAAAAGTAGCAGAGAGATTAGAGGGAAGAACACTGAGCGCCTGTCAGTCCAGAGCAAAGTATTTAAACGTCAGATCAGACAATAACAGAATTCCGTGGACTCAGGAAGAAGACGCTATCATTACCCGATATTATGAAGAAAAAGGAGCCGGATATGTGCATAGGCTTATTCCTGAAAGATCTCCTCAGGCATGCAGATACAGAGCAATGACTCTTGGTTTAAGTACAAAAAATAATGATCCATGGACAAAAGCCGAAGAAAAAATGCTGAAGAAATACTATCCAACTGAGGGCAGCAATGTTTACAAGCGTTTCAATGGTCGAACCAGAAACGCATGCATCAGCAAGTCGGCACAATTACATCTGCAATATGGTCCTACTATGTATAAAGGACCTGCCTTAGATGAATGGATCATCTCCACAGTAAAACAGGGAATCACAAAAATAAAGCAATCTATGACATACAGTGAAATTATCCTTAAATCCGGAGAACTCCCTGAGCTACATCTGAAAATGGAATACGATAAAACCGGAGAATTGAAAATTTATGAGGATTCTATCCTTTCAAATGAAAAAAAATACCACATACAGCAGGTTGAAAAGCTTGCAGATACAATGAAACTACAGATAAAAGAAAACAAAATGATTGTAAATAGCAGTGAAAAAAACGCCGGAGATGATGTTATCAGACTGATAATAGGATGTTATCTGGTTTATTTTTCCTATGGTGGCTAAAAAATAAAGAAAAAGGCATGGCTTTTATATTACCTTGATAATCATTTTTCCAAATGATACAATTATGCATAATGGAAAAAATACTGATTTTTCAGTTAGAAAGCAGGTAAGAAAAATGTATTTGATAAAGACAATAAAAAATGACATAACAAAAATAACAGACGTACAGGCAATCGTAAATGCTGCAAACAATTCGCTTCTCGGAGGTGGTGGCGTAGACGGTGCAATTCACAGAGCCGCTGGTCCAAAGCTGCTTGCCGAATGCCGAACACTCCACGGATGTGAGACTGGAGAAGCAAAGATTACAAAGGCATATCATCTGCCCTGTAAGTATGTGATCCATACTGTAGGACCTATATGGAATGGTGGTAAAAACAGGGAAAAAGAACTTCTTTCAAGCTGTTATTTTAACTCCATGAAATTGGCAAGTGAAAATGGAATCAGGTCTATTGCATTCCCTTCCATATCAACAGGAGTATACAGATTTCCGGTCGAACTGGCAGCAAAGGTAGCGGTAAATACTGTAAATAAATTTTTGCAGGATCATCCGGACAAATTTGACCTGGTAGAATGGGTGCTTTTTGATTCTCACACAGAATCGGTTTATAAGGCTGAGGTGGAACGGATAAAGAAGCTATGTAAATGAAAAATAGTCAAAAAGAGTTTCAGATGATAAGTCTGGGACTTTTTTTATTGTTTAAATCGGATATGAGCAACATACTGCTAAATGAATGCGAAATCGAAAATGGAACTGTTCAGACAGATTCAGGAGATGTATTCTTTAAAAATTGCGATTTTGATAATCTGAAAGTGCAAACTGATATGGGAGATATCAATGTTGATGATGCGCTGACTGGTAAGAGGATGGAAGACCAAGACGACTGCGATATTTCCTACACACAAAAAGGAACAGGAGGAAATCTGGTGATCCAGACCAATAGTGGAGATGTACGTCTGAAGTGCAGAGCAAGTGATTCTTAAAAATGAAGGTACTGTAATTTTATCGGAGGGTCTGGTTTTGCAGGAAGCTTATAATATCTTCTGACATATAATGTTAAATTAATAACATTAAATATAAGTAAAATAATAAAAAACAATAAATATATATAGAAAAACAGTAAATAATATAGGAATAAATAATAAAATACACCAAAATACAAAAAGATATAAAAAACTATTGCGTTATAAATTTAACAATGATATAATGCAAGCGAACAGAAGAAATGAGTGCCTTCTGCAGTAACATGTAAACAGACATAATTTATAAAGGAGATAACAGCAATGGCAAGATTTACATTACCAAGAGACATCTATCATGGAAAAGGATGCCTCGAAGAATTAAAGAATTTAAAAGGAACGAAAGCAGTTCTTGTTGTGGGCGGCGGCTCAATGAAACGTCAGGGATTTCTGGATAAAGCAATTAATTATTTAAAAGAAGGCGGAATGGAAGTTCAGCTGATCGAAGGTGTGGAACCTGACCCATCAGTAGAAACTGTTATGAAAGGCGCAAAAGTAATGCAGGAATTCCAGCCGGACTGGATTGTAGCCATGGGCGGCGGATCCCCAATCGATGCAGCGAAGGCAATGTGGGCATTCTATGAATATCCGAATACAAAATTTGAAGATCTTATCACACCATTTGGTTTTCCTGAATTACGACAAAAAGCAAAATTTGCAGCAATTCCATCTACATCAGGAACAGCTACAGAAGTTACAGCTTTTTCAGTAATCACAGACTATAATACAGGAATTAAATATCCTCTGGCAGATTTTAATATCACTCCGGATGTAGCAATTGTTGATCCGGAACTGGTTGAGGGACTTCCGGTAAAACAGGTAGCATATACAGGTATGGATGCATTAACACATGCAATTGAAGCATATGTTTCTACACTCCACTGTCCATATACAGATCCGCTTGCACTGCAGGCCATTGAGATGGTTCTGGCATATCTGCCGGCATCTTATAATAAGAACATGGCAGCACGTGAGCAGATGCACTATGCACAGTGTCTGGCAGGAATGGCATTTTCCAATGCTCTGCTTGGTATTGTTCATTCTATGGCACATAAGACAGGTGCAGCATTCTCCACTGGACATATTCCCCATGGATGTGCAAATGCAATTTATCTTCCTTATGTGATCAGATACAATGCAAAAAATCCTGCAGCAGCAGAACGTTATGCTGAGATTGCAAGAAGAATGGGACTGGAAGGAACCTGCCAGCAGGCTCTGATCAATAGTCTCTGCGAGAAGATTGACGAGTTTAATGTAAGATTGAATATTCCAAAAACACTGAAAGACTTTGGAATCCAGGAAGAAGAATTTAAAGAAAAAGTTGCCAAAATTGCAGAACTTGCAGTTGGTGATGCATGCACAGGCTCTAACCCAAGAGCAATTGATCCTGCAAATATGGAGAAACTTCTTACATGCACTTATTATGGAGCAGAGGTCGATTTTTAATTAAAAAACCATAAAAAGGTTACAGAAAAGACATTTTATCCTGTCAGAAGGATGGAATGTCTTTTTTATATAATTTTTAGCTTACATCTATGCAAAATTGATATTAGAAAATCTCCTTTTTTACGTTGACATTGCGAAAAGCAGGAAATGACAGTCTGCTGCCCTAAAAATAAGGAAGTGAGTAAAATGCCGCAGGAAGTGATCAAAAAAATCATATGGATGTTGCCTGGCATGAACACATTAGCAGAAGCACTTGGCATTACATGTACAGCAGATATTGGTCTGATGTCTATTGAATATACATGCTATGACGGAGAAAAGGGCTTTACCCAGTCACTATGCCTGACCAATACCGGAGTAAATACATTAAAGTTAAACCGTTTGGAACACTTCATCCGGAACTTTGAAGCAGAAGGAAAACATATGTCAAGAGAACAGCTGCATACTTTCCTTGATAATATTGAAAAAACACATGGTCTCTATTCCCCGCCTGCACTGGAACTTGCAGCAGCCGAGATAGGAGCAGTGGCCAATACCCTAAGACTGGAACTGGTGGATCTTGCAAATATCCCGCCTGCAGCAGCTGCAATTACTTTCTTCCAAAAACAACTTTGGCAGCGGAAGAAGCAATTATGGAGCAAATCTTCTATATAATGAAGACGCCTTAAATGAGATTACTCTTGAGTTCACAGTCCCAGGAAAATATAAGATAGACAATATAGATATTTGCACTCAGGCAATGGATGGGATTACAGAACTGTCTCAAGAAAGAAGCGAAGATTCACCGAAAGATCTAAAGGTGGATGGAGGAAATATTACCTGCAGTATAAATCTGAAGGAAGATAAAGAAGTAGTATTTTCTATTCCCTACAGCAATGGCTGGACTTTGTATGTAGATGGCAAAAAACAGGAGACAAATAAAGCCAACAGAATGTTTCTGGGTGCAAGGATCAGCAAAGGACAGCATCAGATAGGATTAAAACATTTCTCCCCTGGCATGAAAGCCGGATGTACAGCCTCTGTGTTGGGATTTCTGGTTGTTCTGATACTATTTTCTTCACCATATATCCGCCAACACTGCCGTTCTGTTTGGAAGTGAGGTTTCCGTTGTAGCCATCAGTAAGCGGTACACCCAGTTCGTTTGCAACCTCGAATTTGAAACGGTCTAATGCACCCTTTGCTTCCGGTACAGCTGCCTGATTAGAAGATTTTGTGTTTGACATATTCATTTCCTCCTTGGTTGTTATTGCTTGTTTAGTGTTACGATGTTAGTATATGACGACGGGGAAATAATACTCTGGAAGTTTTCGTATATGGTGGAATTCTATGGAAAACTCTATAAAAATCGTTGATTTATTAATAAATCATGAATTTTGTATATTTTTGAAGTTTTAATTGAACTCTATTTAGTAATTTGTTATAATGCATGTAGAAATTAATAAAAGAAACGGAGAGGAGAGACTATGAACTTAGGTATAATCGCACATAACAGCAAAAAAGTACTGATCGAAGATTTTTGCATTGCGTATAAAAATATACTTGCCAAACATGAAGTCTATGCAACCGGTACCACTGGTCGAAGAATTGAAGAAGCGACAAGCCTTCATGTGCATAAATTCCTAGCCGGCAGCATAGGTGGAGATAAACAGTTTATGGAAATGGTAGAGAGACAGGATCTGGACATGGTAATCCTGTTCTACAATCCTGTAATGATTGACCCCAAAGAACCGGACATTATGAATATCGTCAAAAGATGCGACCAGTATAATATTCCTGTAGCTACCAACATTGCTACAGCAGAGCTTCTTATTTTAGGACTTGCCCGTGGAGACCTGGATTGGAGATTGAATCTGAAATGAGAGTGATCGCAGGGAAAGCCAGAAGATTAAATTTAAAAACAGTTCCGGGAATGGATACCAGACCAACCACAGACCGGATCAAGGAAACCTTATTTAATATTTTACAGCCCCAGCTTTTGGACTGCCGGTTTCTGGATTTATTTTCCGGAAGCGGCGGAATAGGCATTGAGGCATTGAGCCGGGGAGCCTCTTATGCAGTGTTTGTAGAGAAAAATCCCAAAGCCTGTTCCTGCATCAGGGAAAATCTTTCATTTACAAAACTTGCTGAAAATGGTAAACTGCTGAACATGGACGTGCTGCAGGCACTTCGTTCTCTTGAGGGTAAGGGCGCTTTTGATATTATTTTCATGGACCCCCCTTATAATCAGGAGCTTGAGCGTCAGGTACTTGAATATCTGCGTGATAGTACTGTTGTGGATGAGAATACACTTATTATTGTGGAAGCAGATCTGCACACAGATTTTGCTTATCTGGAATCTCTTGGATACAGGCAGCTTCGTTCCAAAGAATATAAAACAAACAAGCATGTATTTCTGGAGTGTGTGTAAATATGCTCCGGAGGATGTATGGTTTTCATACATTCTGTGCGGAGGAAAGTGAGTGTAAAATACATGAAGACAGCAGTATATCCGGGCAGCTTTGATCCGGCCACCTACGGCCATCTGGATGTAATCCAGCGTGCAGCCCTCTCTTTTGACAGAGTAATTGTGGGCGTTTTGCATAATTCTTCAAAAAGTCCGTTGTTTTCTGTGGAAGAACGTGTTAATATATTAGAAAAGGCGACAAAAGATATCCCTAATGTTGAAATAAAAGCATTTGAGGGTCTTTCTGTTAATTTCGCCAGAGAAAACCATGCTCAGGTGATCATCCGTGGGCTTCGGGCGGTAACTGATTTTGAATATGAACTTCAGATGGCTCAGACCAATCGTGTACTTGCTCCGGATGTTGACACAGTGTTTCTGACTACCAGCCTGGAATATGCATATTTAAGTTCTACTATTATGAAGGAAGTGGCATATTTTAATGGCGATCTGAGTAAATTTGCACCTAAGGAAATAACAGATGCAGTCAAGAAGAAGCTTCTTGCAGACAAATAGAGAAAATAAGGAGAGAGTACAATGAGCAGCAGAATTGAACAGATTATCGGTGAGATTGAGGAATATGTGGACAGCTGTAAATTCCAGCCATTATCCACTACCAAGATCGTAGTAAATAAAGAAGAAATTGAGGAGCTTTTGAGAGAACTCCGCCTGAAAACACCTGATGAGATCAAACGTTATCAGAAGATCATCAATAACAAGGATGCCATTCTTGAAGACGCACAGAGCAAAGCAGATGCACTGATTGCAGATGCCCAGGCAAAGGCTCAGGAGCTTGTAACGCAGCATGAGATCATGCAGAAAGCATATGCCCAGGCAAATGATACCATCAATGCAGCTAACAAACAGGCTCAGGAGATTCTGGATTCTGCTACACAGGATGCAAACAGCATTCGTCTCAGTGCGATCACTTATACAGATGATATGATGGCAAATATCGGCAGCGTACTCAACACAACACTTGAGGATGCCGGTGCAAAATATAAATCCTTTATCGATGCTCTGCAGAGCTGTCTGGAAGTTGTAAACCACAACCGTCAGGAGCTGGCACCGCAGACCGCACAGGCAGCAGCGATCACAGGTTCTTATCATGATGACAGTGACAAGGATGATGACGTTCTGTTAGACGATCTGGGAGAGAACTAATTCAGATAACAGAGCATGAGAATTCCGGAAAGCAATCCACTGATACATTTTGCTGAAAGGTAAGGGATCAGACTCAGATCCTTATGGAGAATGCTTCTGGTCTGAGCCAGAATGCACAGTCCGCCAAAACCTGTGGCTGTGACAGACAGGACACAGCGTAAAGTCCAGGGGATATCAGCGGAAGCAAACAGAGAGAGGCCTGTAGTGATTTCCGTAATTCCCAGAAATATGTATTGGATCAGGGCCGGAAAAGGTCTGTAATATCGGATACATCCTGTGAGAATAGAAAACAGAAGAATATAACCGCCCAGGCGGGTAATTGTTTCAAATCCGTTCATAATAGAGACATCAAGAATGACTCCCGGTGAGTCGGCTTCGGATGTCTCTTTTTTTTCATAACAGGTGTCTGGCTTGGCTTTTTTTGTGACATTGGAAGGAAAAATTTTATGATTCCGGAAAACTGCAAACCGAAAAATAACCATAGCAGCCATATTCCCGGAAAACAAAATGAAAAAAAGTACAGGAACAGGAATCCTGTTATTCAGGCATAAATGTCCCAGATAGGTGATGATAAATACAGGACTTGCACTACTGCAAAAGGTTGTAAGATAGAGTGCCTCTGTTCTGCTGATCCTGCCGGTCTCATACAGATCAGACGCAAGCCTGGCAGCCATTGGATAACCGCAGACCATTCCAAGGATAAAAACATAGCCACCGTAGACATCTGTTCCCAGGAAGAAACGGAATACAGGTTTCAGAGGTGATAGGATTTTTTCGATTCCCTTTGTATGGATCAGTACACCTGTCAGAATCATAAAGGGAAGAAGGGTAGGAAGCAGAGTGTTCAGCCACAAAGTCATTCCTGCTCTGGCAGAAGCCAGCCCCTCTCCGGGATGAAGCAGTAGAAACACAAGGAGGAGCCCGGTTCCGGCGGTAAGTAGAATTGATCTCATAAGCAAACCTTTTTTTGTAAAACATATGCTGTACAATAATAAAAAATTCACATCAGGAAAATTTGGAGGTAATATTATGGCAGTATTAGAAAACTGTGAGCCTAAAAACGTATTTCATTATTTTGAAGAAATCTGCAAGATTCCCCATGGCTCAGGGAACACAAAACAGATCAGTGATTATCTGGTACAGTTCGCAAAGGATCGTGGACTGAAGTATATCCAGGATGAAATGAATAATGTGGTGATCTACAAGCCCGGAACCCCGGGATATGAGAATGCTCCTACTGTAATTCTCCAGGGTCATATGGATATGGTCTGTGAAAAACGTCCGGATGTAGTCCATGACTTTACAAAGGATGGCCTTAAGCTTTCTGTAGAGGGCGATTATATCTCTGCAAACGGAACTACCCTGGGTGGAGATGACGGTGTTGCTGTGGCATATGGACTGGCAATTCTGGACAGTGATACCATTGCTCATCCTCCTCTGGAAGTATTTATCACTGTAGATGAAGAAATCGGTCTGCTGGGAGCAGTGGGATTTGACTGTAGTGTGCTGAAGGGCCGCAGATTCATCAATCTGGATTCTGAAGCTGAAGGAAGTCTGTGGATCAGCTGCGCAGGCGGAATGTCCGGAATCAGTCACATTCCGGTTGCCAGAGTTGATGCCAAGGGTGAGGAAGTTATGGTAAAGATTACCGGACTTATGGGTGGACACTCAGGTGCAGAAATTGACAAAAACCGTGCCAATGCCAATAAATTACTGGGAACTTTCCTCTATAGCCTGAGAAAAACAACAGATTATGAACTAATCTCCGTACAGGGAGGACAGAAGGATAATGCCATTACAAGAGAAGCGGAAGCAAAGCTTCTGATAGATGCTAAGGAACTGGAGAATGTAAAGACCTTTGCTGCAGAGCTCCAGAAAGCATGGCGTGAAGAATATACCGGAACAGATGAAGGAATTACAGTACTCCTTACAGATGAAGGAGCACAGGAGGCAAGAGTTCTTCATCCCACCAGCAGGGAAAAGGTTGTATTCTATCTGATGAATGTTCCTTTTGGTATTCAGAAGATGAGCGGAACCATCTCCGGACTGGTGGAGACTTCTTCTAATATAGGAATTTTGGTTACTTCTGAAGATGAAGTAACTGCAAGCTCCAGTATCCGCAGTTCTGTGGAGGCTGCCGGAAAGAATCTCTCTGATAAACTGGAATATCTGACAGAATTTCTGGGTGGAGAATATGAGATCAAGGGGGCATATCCTGCATGGGAGTACCGTAAGGATTCTCCTCTCCGCGATAAAATGGTAGAGGTTTATGAGCAGATGTATGGGGAGAAGCCGAAGGTGGTGGCAATCCATGCAGGGCTGGAGTGTGGACTCTTCTATAAAAAGATGGAAGGACTGGACTGTGTATCCCTGGGACCGGATATTATTGATATTCATACTTCTGAGGAGAAGCTGGGTATTTCTTCTACACGGAGAGTATGGAACTATCTGATAAAGGTGCTGGAGGCACTGAAAGACTGATTGTAAGGGGCATCCTGCTGTCACATGTTGGTGATGGCAGGGTGCTTTTTTTGCGGTTCATGCTGTGCTTACTTCCAGTTTCCGTCTTGAAGTGCCAGCAGGAGAAACATAGGGTGGGGGACGATTTTGGAGGATGCTTAGTGATACTTAGTTCGGGGAAATCGGCGTTGTTCAAAATTGGGACACTGTTTGAGCGAAGCGAGTTTGGCCCAATTTTGAACGTATTTAGCCGATTTTCCCAAACCTAGTAACACTTAGCGTCCGGAAACCGAGTCCCCCACCCTATGTTTCTCCTGCGTCCGTTAAAATAACAAATATAGTTCTATCCTATCATGAATCTGCATAGTATATATCAGAATGCCCCACCTGGTACCAAAGGCTTTTCGAAAAAAATTATAAACTATTCAGATTCAGAAGATATTTTTGAAATTCTATGTTATAATAAAAAAATGTATGAAATGCAAGGAGCGATTTAAGATGGAAATACAGTTATGGAGAAGCATTTTATGCCCTTATGAGCTGGCTGTGAGAGAGCTGGAAGTGAAATTTAACCATATTATTGATGAATGCAAGGAAAATGATATCTACTGTCCCATTGAGCAGGTTGAGGGCAGGGTGAAGAGTGTCAGCAGTATTCTGGAGAAAATGCAGCGTAAGCAGATTCCCATGGAACGCATGGAAGAGGAAGTTGAGGATATTGCCGGTGTGCGTATTATCTGTCAGTTTGAGGAGGATATTGAGACAGTAGCCTCTCTGATACAGAAGCGCAGCGATATGACCATAAAGAGTGAGAAGAATTATCTGAAGCATATTAAACAGAGTGGATACCGGAGCTATCATCTGATCATTTATTATACCGTTGATACGGTAAAGGGCCCAAAGAAGCTGCAGGCTGAGATTCAGATCCGTACAATGGCTATGAATTTCTGGGCTACCATTGAGCATTCCCTGCAATATAAATATAAAGGGGATATGCCGGAGCATGTGGCAGAGCGTCTGAGCAAGGCTGCAGATGCTATCAACGCCCTGGACCGGGAGATGTCTTCTGTGCGTAATGAGATTATGGATGCCCAGAATTCATCTCAGCTGCAGTCCAATCTGGTGAAGGATATTCTGATCAATATTGAGAACTTGTATAAGATTGCTAATAAGCGGGAAATCATGAAGATTCAGGATGAGTTCCTGCGAGTGTTCCGTACCAAGGATCTGCAGCAGCTGGAGCGTTTCCACAGGCAGCTGGATATCATTTCTGAGGGTTACAGGGCACAGGCAGTTTATCATCATGTATAAACCGTTCTCAGGGCAGATTAGATAAAATCATAAGTATACATACGAGGAAATATAAATGCAGGATTTTTTACCCGTAACAAGGAAAGAAATGAAAGAGAGAGGATGGGAACAGGCAGACTTTGTCTATGTGACAGGGGATGCCTACGTGGACCATCCTTCTTTCGGTACGGCAATTATCAGCCGGCTGCTGGAAAGCAGGGGATATAAGGTAGGGATCATCAGTCAGCCGGACTGGAGAAAAAAGGAAAGTATCCAGGTCTTTGGGGAACCCAGGCTGGGATTTCTGGTTTCTGCCGGAAATATGGATTCCATGGTGAACCATTATACGGTATCCAAAAAGCACAGACAAAAGGATTCTTACTCACCTGGAGGTAAGATGGGGCTGAGACCGGATCGTGCTGTGATCGTTTACAGCAATCTGATCCGTCAGACCTACAAAAAAACGCCCATTATCCTGGGCGGTATTGAAGCAAGCCTGCGCAGGCTTGCCCACTATGATTACTGGGAAAACAAGGTTAAACACAGCGTACTTCTGGATTCAGGTGCTGATCTGATTTCCTATGGAATGGGAGAGCACTCTATTGTGGAGATCGCAGATTCCCTGGAAAGCGGAATTCCTGTGGAGGAGATTACCTATATTCCAGGAACTGTTTTTAAATGCAAGGATCTGGGCAGAGTATATGAACCTATTCTGCTTCCTTCCTTTGATGAAGTGAAGGAGGATAAAAAAACCTATGCAGAAAGTTTTGCTGTCCAGTATGAGAATACAGATCCTTTCACAGCCAGACCACTGGCAGAATTTTATGGAAGCAGAGGCTATATTGTGCAGAATCCTCCGGCAAAGCCTCTGACCCAGGCAGAGATGGATGATGTATATGCCCTTCCCTACACAGAGCGGATTCATCCTATGTATGAAAAACTGGGCGGTATTCCTGCTCTGGAGGAGATTAAATTCAGCCTGACAAGCAACAGAGGATGCTTCGGAGGCTGTAATTTCTGTGCTCTTACCTTTCATCAGGGACGGATTCTCCAGACCCGAAGCCATGAGTCACTGATCCGGGAAGCCGAGAGAATGACAAAGGATCCGGAATTTAAGGGATATATCCATGATGTGGGAGGTCCTACTGCAGATTTTCGCCAGACCTCCTGTCAGAAGCAGCTGACAAAGGGCGTGTGCAAAAATAAACAGTGTCTTTTCCCTGAACCCTGCAAAAACCTTACTGTGGATCATTCGGATTATGTTTCACTTCTCCGTAAGCTGCGAAAGCTTTCCGGAGTAAAGAAAGTATTTATCCGTTCCGGAGTACGTTTTGATTATGTAGTGGCAGACAGGGATAAGACCTTCCTGAGAGAGCTGGTAGAACATCATGTAAGCGGCCAGCTGAGAGTGGCACCGGAGCATGTTTCCGACCAGGTGCTGAAATATATGGGAAAGCCCAGCCACAGCGTCTATGAGAATTTTCTTCATGAATATGATGCCGCCAATAAAAAGACCGGAAAACAGCAGTATGCAGTTCCCTATTTTATGTCTTCCCACCCGGGCTGTACCATGAAGGAAGCTGTAAAGCTGGCAGAATATGTGAGAGACCTGGGATTTACACCGGAGCAGGTACAGGATTTTTATCCAACCCCATCCACCCTTTCTACCTGTATGTATTACACAGGGATCCATCCTCTCACAGGGGAGAAGGTTTATGTACCCAGAAATCCTCATGAGAAAGCCATACAGAGGGCTCTCATGCAGTACAAAAATCCTGAGAACAGGGAACTGGTGCTGGAAGGATTGAAAATGGCAGGCAGAATGGATCTGGTAGGCTACGGACCGAAATGTCTGATACGTCCTATCCGGGAACACCGTAAAAATACATCTTCCGAAAGCCGTTCTGACAAAAACCGCAGATATTCCGGAAAAACCAAGACTGCAGACAGAAAGAACAGAATCGGTGGGAAACAAGCCAATGTCAGAACACAAACCAACACTAGAAAGAACACTGCAGAAAAAAAGAAAACCAGGGGAGGCAGGAGATGACTCAAAATACCAAAAGCAGACAGAATACCTCAGAAAAGAAAGTGAAAAAAGGAGATTTGGGATATTTTCAAAGTGAAAAGAAGCGAAAGCTAATCATTACAGCCATTCTTTTTGCTGTACCTCTTTTTATCTTTTTTACATCATGGATCTATTTCAAAACCAGAATGACCATCTGGACAGTGGTTACGGTAGTGGGATGTCTCCCTGCCTGTAAATCTCTGGTGGGGCTGATCATGATCCTGAAATGCAGACCTATGGACAGAAAGCTTTATGAACAGATCCGGGAACACCAGGGAGAGCTGGACATGGCCTATGAGATGTATATGACCTTTTATGAAAAAAGTGCCTATATTGATGCACTGGCAGTCTGCGGAAATACAGTAGCTGCCTACAGCAGTGACCCAAAGATCCATGCGTCCTATATGGAGGAAAACTGTCAGAAGGTTGTTCGTAAAAACGGATACAAGGCTACTGTAAAGATTTTTACAGATCTCAGACCTTTTCTGGAAAGACTGGATTCTATGAATGCACATAAGGATACCCTGGAAGAGGGAATCAAATTTACTCCTGATGAGAAATATCCTGAGCTTTACAGAAATGAACTGATCCGACAGACCATTCTTGCACTTTGCCTGTAAAAAACGTTACTGTGAACGGAGTGAACAGTAACTAAAAAACAGAAACAGGAAGATCTTCCATCATATAATTCAGCATAATAGAATTGATTATAATTGTATAAGAAGAAAGTTATATATATGAAAGAATTAATTATAAAGGAAAACGAAGCCGGACAGCGCTTTGACAAATATCTGGCAAAGGTGCTGAAGGAAGCACCCAAAAGCTTTTTTTACAAAATGCTCCGTAAGAAAAATATCACCCTGAACGGCAAAAAGGCTACCGGAAATGAAAAGCTTCTGGAGGGGGATACTGTTAAATTTTTTCTCAGTGATGAAACCTTTGAGAAATTTGCAGGGAATACCCAGGTGCCCAGGGCCTATTGCCATCTGGACGTAGTATATGAGGACAAGGACATTATTATCATCAACAAACCTGCTGGTATGCTGTCCCAGCCTGCAGATGACGGACAGCCTTCACTGGTAGAATATGTGACCGGCTATCTGCTGAAAAAGGGAGAGCTTACTGAGGAACAGTTAAAGACCTTCCGACCATCTGTGTGCAACAGGCTGGACCGCAATACCAGCGGGCTGGTGTGCGCAGGCAAAAGCCTGGCAGGTCTTCAGTTTCTTTCCGGGATTTTTCATGACAGAAGTCTCCATAAATATTATCTCTGCCTGGTAAAGGGCAGACTTGAAAAAGGGGAACATATTAAAGGCTATCTGCATAAAAACAAAAAAACAAATAAAGTGACAGTGTCAGAAAAACAGTTTGAGGATTCTCTGCCTATAGAGACAGGGTACCGTCCTTTGGGGAGTAATGGACGGGTAACCCTGCTGGAAGTAGAACTGATCACAGGAAGAACTCATCAAATCCGTGCCCACCTGGGAAGTATCGGACATCCCCTTTTGGGAGATGCCAAATACGGGGACAGAGATTTTAACAGAGCTTACACAAAATTCGGAGTCAGAAATCAGCTGCTCCATGCATACAAGCTGGAAATACCACAGACAGGACAAACCTTTTTGGCAAAAGTACCACAGCTGTTTGAAAGCATATTAAATGAGGAGCATTTAAAGGGGAGCTATTATGAAAATCTGGAAATTAGTGTGGGAGTATGCCAGGATGATCATCCTGGTAGTGGTGATCGTAACTGTGGTCAATAATATAGTTCTGATCAATGCCAAAATTCCATCACCTTCTATGGAGAAAACCATTATGACCGGTGACAGGATCTTTGGCTTCCGCCTGGCCTATGGTATCAATATAGATTTCTTTGGACATAACTATACAAAGAAATTCAGAGATCCGGAAAGATTTGACATCGTGATCTTTAAGTATCCAGATGATGAAAGCAAGCTTTACATCAAGAGAGTGATCGGTCTGCCCGGGGAGAAGGTACAGATCCTGGATGGAAAGGTATATATTAACGATTCCCGGACACCGCTGGATGACAGCTTTGTACCGGAAACACCCAAGGGAGATTTCGGACCATATCAGGTGCCGGAGAACAGCTATTTTGTCCTGGGGGACAACCGGAATCATTCCAAGGATTCCCGGCTCTGGAAGACCAGCAACTATGTAACCTGGGATGAACTTGTGGGAAAGGCATTTTTCCGTTATTATCCTTCCCTGAAGATTCTTGGGAAACCTGCAGAAAAAAATACATAAAATCACGAGGAAAAACCATTGGCAACCTGGAACAGCAGAGGCTTGCGCGGCTCCACTCTGGAGGAGCTGGTAAACCGTACAAATGAACAATACAGGGAAAAGGGACTGGCACTGATTCAGAAAATCCCCACTCCCATTACCCCTGTCCGCATGGACAAGGAAAACAGGCACATCACCCTGGCATATTTTGAACAGCGCAGTACCGTGGATTATATCGGAGCAGTACAGGGAATCCCTGTCTGCTTTGATGCCAAAGAATGCTGTACGGATACCTTTCCGCTGGCAAATATCCATTCTCATCAGGTAGAGTTCATGGAGAGCTTTGAGAAGCAGGGAGGGGTGGCTTTTTTTCTTATCTTTTTCAGCCATGAAAATCTTTTCTATTATCTGCCCCTGCGGGATCTGATGGTTTTCTGGCAGAGGATGGAGGATGGGGGCAGGAAAAGCTTCCGCAGAGAAGAATTATCTCCGGAATATTATCTGGAAAAAAGAGGGGGATTTCTGGTTCCCTATCTGGAGGGTCTGCAGAAAGATCTGGATCACAGAGACTGATGTTACTGTTCACTCCGCTCACAGTAACAATAAACAGTAACAATAATAATAACAAAATACAGGATTGACATTTTCAGAATAAACCAGTATAATTTTATCTAGTTTATGCATCATTGTAGTAGCATGGTAGCATACTAAAGTAGAATGGAAGACAAGGAGGATCACGCAATGGAGCGTATTTTTCATACACCAGAGGGTGTAAGGGATATTTACAATGGCGAATGCAGCCAGAAGAGGAAGGTACAGGAGAGGATCCACCGTGTTTTCCATCAGTATGGCTACGAAGATATAGAGACACCCACCTTTGAATATTTTGAAGTTTTCAGCCGGGAGGTGGGAACTATTCCATCCAGAGAGCTGTATAAATTTTTTGACAGGGAGGGCAATACCCTGGTGCTGAGACCGGACTTTACCCCTTCCGTATCCAGAGCCTGTGCCACTTACTTTTCACCGGACCAGGAGCCGGTAAGTTTGTGCTATACAGGCAATACCTTTATTAATAATTCCAGCTACAGAGGCAGATTAAAGGAAACCACCCAGATGGGTGTGGAGCGTATTGGTGACGAATCTGCAGATGCAGATGCAGAGCTTCTGGCAATGACAGTGGAGTGCCTGTTGGCTGCAGGTCTGACTGAGTTTCAGATCAGTGTGGGACAGGTGGATTATTTCAAATCCCTTCTGAAGGAGGCAGAGCTTAATGCAGAGGCTGAAGAACGTCTCCGTTCCCTGATCTCCCAGAAAAATGCCTTTGGTGTGGAGGAGTTTGTAGAAGAACAGAAATTAAAGGAAGGCATAGCAAAAGCTTTTGTGGAGATCCCACAGATGTTTGGTTCCACAGAGGTTCTGGAAAAAGCCAGAAAGCTGACCAACAATGCAAGGGCTCTGGAGGCAGTAGCCAGACTCCGTGAGATTTATGAAATCCTGAAAATTTATGGATACGAAAAATATGTTTCCTTTGATTTCGGCATGCTGAGCAAGTATCAGTATTATACAGGTATTATTTTCCAGGCCTATACCTATGGAACCGGAGAACCTATGATCAAAGGTGGACGTTACAACGGGCTGATGAAGCACTTTGGAAAACCTGCCGCATCCATTGGCTTTGCCATTGAGGTAGACAACCTGCTTCTGGCTCTTTCCAGCCAGAAGATCATTTCCGAAGAAGAAGAAAAACGGTCAGTGATCCAATATGGACCGGCAGACCGGACCGAAGCCATTGCAAAAGCCCAGAAGCTCCGTGCAGAGGGACACAGCGTGGCATTACGCTTGAAAAAGGAGGCCAGATAAATGAGATACCTGACATTTGCCCTTACAAAGGGCAGACTAGCCAATAAAACAATGGATGTACTTGAAAAAGCCGGAATTACCTGTGAGGAGATCCGGGACAAGGATACCCGTAAGCTGATCTTTGTAAACGAAGAACTGAAAATGAAATTTTTCCTGGCTAAGGGTCCGGATGTACCTACCTATGTAGAGTACGGTGCAGCTGACATCGGAATTGTGGGAAAGGATACCCTTCTGGAGGAAGGCCGCAAGCTGTATGAGGTTATGGATCTGGGCTTTGGCAAATGCAGAATGTGTGTCTGCGGTCCGGAAAGCGCCAGAGAAGTACTGGAGAATAACCAGCTGATCCGTGTGGCAACCAAATACCCAAACATTGCCAAGGATTACTTCTATAATAAAAAGCACCAGACGGTAGACATTATCAAATTAAATGGTTCTATTGAGCTGGCACCTATCGTAGGCCTGTCCGAAGTGATCGTAGACATTGTAGAGACAGGAAGCACCCTCAGGGAAAACGGTCTGAAGGTATTGGAGGAGGTATGCCCTCTGTCAGCCAGAATGGTAGTAAACCAGGTAAGCATGAAAATGGAAAATGAGAGAATCCGCAAGCTGATCCACGACTTGCGTAAAGTCCTGCAGGAGGAAAATAAAAATGCGTAAAGTAACATTAACCAAAGAATCTACCAGAGATATTCTGGGAAATCTGCTGAAAAGAAGCCCTAATAATTACGGAAAATTTGAATCTGCAGTAGCAGAAATTCTGGCAAAGGTAAAAAGTGAAGGGGACGAAGCCCTTTTCGCCTATACAAAGCAGTTTGACAAGGTAGAAATCAATAAGGACACCATCCGCGTTACAGAAGAAGAGATCAAGGAAGCTTATGACACCATTGATCCTGCACTGCTGGATGTGATCCGCAAGGCACTGGTAAATATCCGTACCTACCATGAAAAACAGATCCAGAACAGCTGGTTTACAAGTACTACAAACGGAACCATGCTGGGACAGAAGGTAACTCCCTTAAACCGCGTAGGTGTCTATGTTCCAGGCGGAAAGGCAGTTTATCCTTCCTCTGTACTTATGAATATTGTGCCTGCCAAGGTTGCAGGAGTACCCCATATTGTAATGACCACCCCTCCGGGAAAGGACGGCAAAGTATGTGCTTCCACACTGGTAGCAGCAAGAGAGGCCGGAGCAGATGAAATCTACAAGGTTGGAGGAGCCCAG
Source organism: Blautia sp. HCP3S3_C12 (assembly GCF_052064155.1). Lineage (NCBI taxonomy): Bacteria > Bacillati > Bacillota > Clostridia > Lachnospirales > Lachnospiraceae > Blautia > Blautia sp. HCP3S3_C12. The sequence goes on from NZ_JBQHWC010000025.1 coordinate 32,307, forward strand.
GCAGTGGGAGCTCTGGCTTATGGTACAGAAAGCATTCCAAAGGTAGACAAAATTGTAGGCCCTGGAAATATTTTCGTAGCTTTGGCAAAGAAAGCAGTATATGGCTATGTAAGCATTGACTCTATTGCAGGTCCAAGTGAGATCCTGGTGCTGGCCGATGAAACTGCCAACCCACGCTATGTGGCAGCAGACCTTCTTTCTCAGGCTGAGCATGACGAGCTGGCCTGCGCCATCCTGATCACTACCAGCCGGGAATTTGCAGATAAGGTGGACCAGGAAGTAAAGGGCTTTGTAGAAGTTCTCTCCAGAAAAGAGATCATCCAGAAGTCCCTGGATAATTTCGGCTACATCCTGATCGCAGAGGACATGGATGAGGCTATTGAGGCAGCCAATGAGATTGCACCGGAGCATATGGAGATTGTTACAGCCAACCCCTTTGAGGATATGATGAAGGTTAAGAATGCAGGAGCTATTTTTATCGGAGAATACAGCTCTGAACCTCTGGGAGATTATTTTGCAGGACCAAACCACGTACTTCCCACCAACGGAACTGCCAAATTCTTCTCCGCCCTTTCTGTAGATGACTTTATCAAGAAATCCAGCATTGTCTATTATTCCAAAGCTGCACTCAGGGACATCCACAAGGATATTGTCCAGTTTGCAACATCTGAACAGCTGACTGCACATGCAAACTCCATTGCAGTACGTTTTGAGGAAGAAGAAAACTAATCAGAAGGAGACATACAATGGCCAGAGAAGCTTCGGTAGAGAGAAATACAAAAGAAACAAAGATTAAATTAACGATCAGTCTGGACGGAACCGGATGTTCTCATATTGAGACAGGCGTAGGATTTTTTGACCACATGCTGGACGGCTTTACCAGACACGGACTTTTTGACCTGAACGTAAAAGTAAAGGGAGATCTGCAGGTAGATGACCACCACACCATTGAGGACACCGGAATTGTACTGGGAACAGCATTAAAAGAGGCAATCGGTGACAAAAAGGGCATAAAACGCTACGGAAGCTGCATCCTTCCTATGGATGAATCCCTGGTGCTCTGCGCCATTGACCTGTCCGGCAGACCCTATTTTGCCTGGGATGCAGAGTTTACCGCTGACCGGATCGGAGATATGTCTACAGAAATGGTGAAGGAGTTTTTCTACGCTGTTTCCTATTCCTGCGGCATGAACCTGCACATCAAAGTCTTAAGCGGCGGCAACAATCATCATGTGGCAGAAGCCATGTTCAAAAGCTTCGCCAAGGCACTGGACGCAGCTACCTCCTATGACCCACGGATCACAGATGTACTTTCCACAAAGGGAAGTCTGGCATAAAGGAGGCACATATGAATAAGAAAATCCATCCTGCACAATCTGAGGAGAAGGCCTTTACCTGGGCAGATTTCAAGCTGAACAGCGACGGAATGGTACCTGTAATCGCACAGGACTATGAGACTGGTGAAGTACTAATGCTGGCTTATATGAATGAAGAGGCCTACAATACCACTGTGGAGACAGGAAAAATGACCTACTGGAGCAGAAGCCGCAATGAACTGTGGACCAAGGGTCTGACCTCCGGACATCTCCAATATGTGAAATCCCTTACCCTGGACTGCGACAACGACACCATCCTGGCAAAAGTAGACCAGGTAGGAGCTGCCTGCCACACCGGAAACCGAACCTGCTTTTTCAAGCCATTGTATCAGGATTGAAAATGTCTGAAAAATGCGAAATGTTTTTTGGTAATTTTCGTCTTATTCTTGACAATCTGTAAAATTTGTGGTAAAAAAAGAGTATCCGAATTGAATATGTGCAAGAGTTATAACGTTAAGGTTACATCCTAATGGATGTGCAAAAGGGAATCCGGTGAGAATCCGGAACGATACCGTCACTGTGTAAGGGAGCTGTTTTTCAGAACCACTGGTTTACCGGGAAGGGATAAGCAGCGATGAACGAAGTCAGGAGATCTGCCTTGACGTGGAATTTGGGGTCTGCGGTTTACAGTACCTTTGTTCTCATGACTTACATAGTTCTTATCGTATCCTGCCGGATGTTTATGTTATGTCCGGTATTTACGAAATCCGATACAAACCGTGTATAATGAGAAAAGTAACAGCTGCAGAGATGCGGCTGTTTTTCTTTGCATACATCTGTCCGGAAATATTTAATTATTAAAAGAGGATAAACACCATGAAAAGAAAATCTATGTTAGCCTTATTGTTAGCAGTATCAATGACTTGCTCTATGACAGCAGCTACCGGCACAGTTGCATTTGCTGAGGACGCAGCTACAGAAGAATCCGCCGATGACGCAGCTGCTACAGATGACGCAGAAGCTACAGATGATACAGCAGCTGATGCTGCAGAAGCTACAGATGATGCTTCCGCAGATGCTGATGCTTCTTCCGATGACCAGAAGGCAGCTGATGAGGTTGGCGCACTGATCGATAAAATCTATGTTCAGGAAAGAACAGACACAACAGATGATGACTGTAAGGCAGCCAAAGAAGCATGGGATAAGCTGACAGATGCACAGAAGGAACTGGTAACTGGCGAGAATGCAGATCCTGACTACTTCGGCCGTGACACAGGAGATGCTTCCAAGGATGATCCACGCAACCAGGATGAAATCGGTGAAAACGAGCTTTTAGTAGTAAGCTTTGGTACCTCCTTTAACGACAGCCGTGCAGAAGATGTCAAAGGTATTGAGGATGCACTGGCAGCAGCATATCCGGACTGGTCTGTAAGAAGAGCTTTTACAGCACAGATCATCATCAACCATGTACAGGCAAGAGATAACGAAGTAATCGACAACATGCAGCAGGCACTGGACCGTGCAGTAGCTAACGGTGTTAAGAACCTGGTTGTGCAGCCTACTCATCTGATGCATGGTGCTGAGTACGATGAAATGACAGAAGCAATTGATGGATACAAAGATAAATTTGAATCTGTAGCAATCGCAGAGCCAATGCTTGGTGAAGTTGGCGATGACGCTACCGTGATCAACGATGACAAGAAAGCAGTTGCCCAGGCAATTACAGATGAAGCCTGCAAGGTAGCCGGATTCGATGATATGAAGGCAGCCGCAGATGCTGGTACAGCATTTGTATTCATGGGACATGGTACTTCCCATACAGCAAATGTAACCTACGACCAGATGCAGACACAGATGGATGATCTTGGATTCACAAACGCTTTCATCGGTACTGTTGAAGGTGAACCGGAAGATACCGCATGCGATAAAGTAATTGAAAAGGTAAAAGAAGCAGGATTCAAGAATGTAATCCTTCGTCCTCTGATGGTTGTTGCAGGTGACCATGCAAACAACGATATGGCCGGCGATGATGAAGATTCCTGGAAGAGCCAGTTTGTAGCATCCGGAGATTTCGACAGTGTTGACTACCAGATTGAAGGACTTGGAAGAATTGCAGCAGTAGAAGATCTGTATGTAGCTCATACAAAAGCAGCAATCGACTCCCTGGGAGCAACAGATAATGCAGCTGCAGATGAGAACGCTGAAGCAGCAGATGATGAAACTGCATCAGAAAATGAAGCAGCAGATGAAACAGCAGATGAAACAGCAACAGAAGAAGCAGATGCTGAATAATCAAATTAAATAAAATCAGGCCTGACGGATAACCGGTACAGGCAACAGAATCTGCCCGGATACTTGCAATAGTTTCCGGGCAGATGTATTATGTAGATATTAAGTCTGAGGCAAAGTCTGGGACGGATACATTTTACCCAGACATTTTATGTAACAGACAGGTAACAGAAAGGAAGACATTATTATGAAAAGACGTTCATTCGTATTATTTTTATCTGCTCTGACCATGTCAGCAGCTTTGATCGGTACCAGCCCTGTACTGGCAGAAACAAAAGAAACCACAGAAGCAGCGGACAGCAAGGAGACAGATGTCAAAGACGCAGATACCAAAGACAGTGATGCCAAGGATACTGCAGACTCCGCAGTTCTGGAGGATGGGGTTTACACAGCTGAGTTTGATACAGACAGCAGTATGTTCCATGTAAATGAAGCCAATGACAAAAAGGGAACCCTTACTGTAAAAGACGGCAAAATGACAATCCATGTGAGCCTGGTATCCAAAAAGATCGTCAACCTCTTTGCTGGATCTGCAGAAGATGCTGCCAAAGACGGAGCCGAAATCCTTGATCCTACCACAGATACTGTAAAATACAGTGACGGAATGACAGAAGAAGTATACGGCTTCGATATCCCTGTACCTGCCATTGATGAGGAGTTTGACGTTGCCATTCTTGGAGAAAAAGGAAAATGGTATGACCACAAGGTCAGCGTCAAGGATCCTGTAAAGGATGACTCTGCAGAAAGCAGCGATGCCGAAGATTCCAAAAAAGAGTATACAGGTAAGAAAATAGCAGATCTTGGTGTTGAGGACGGAGACTATACTGCAGAGGTAACTCTCACAGGCGGTTCCGGCAGAGCCACCGTGGATTCTCCTGCAGCCATCAGCATCAAGGGCGACAAGGCTACAGCTACCATCGTATGGAGCAGCCCGAACTATGACTATATGATAGTGGATAACCAGAAATACGAGCCTGTAAACAAGGACGGTAATTCCACCTTCGAGATCCCGGTAAGTGCTTTCGATACAGAGCTGGCAGTAACTGCCGATACCACAGCCATGAGCACCCCTCATGAAATCGACTATACCCTGAACTTTGATTCCTCTACATTAAAGGAAGCAGATAAGAAAGCAGAAAAGTAAAAATCATCAAGAATAAACGAAAGCAAGAAATACAGAATAATTATGAAAAAATATCTACTATACCTATTCACAGCCATTACTCTGCTCTGTGCCTGTACCTTCACCGTACAGGCTGCAGCAGAGGACAAGACCCCGGCAGAGCTCCCGGGTCTGACCTATGACCACAGTATGGAGCTCAGCTATGCCCAGGAATTCAGTGTAGACTATTATAACGACGGATATACACTGATCACCATTGTGGATGAGGGACAGTACCTGCTGGTACCAGAGGGCAAAGAAGCCCCTGAGGGACTGGACAAAAACATAACAGTACTGCAGCAGCCACTGGACAATATTTATCTGGTAGCAACCTCAGCCATGGATCTTTTCCGGGCTATTGACGGCATCGACAATATCCGTCTTTCAGGCACCAAGGAAAATGGCTGGTATATCCAGGAAGCCAAAGATGCCATGGAAGCCGGCCATATGATCTACGCAGGCAAATACAATGCCCCGGATTACGAACTGATCCTGAACGAAGGCTGCGATCTGGCTATTGAGTCCACTATGATTCATCACAACCCGGAAGTACAGGAGAAGCTGGAACAGTTCGGCATCCCTGTGATGGTAGAGCGCTCCAGCTATGAGCCCCATCCTCTGGGCAGAACAGAATGGATGAAGCTTTATGCAGTCCTTCTGGGCAAGGAGGATGTGGCAGAGAAGGTATTCAAGGAACAGACCGACAAGCTGGACAAGGTTCTGTCCTCTGATGACAAGGATACCGGCAAAACCGTAGCTTTCTTTTACATCAATTCCACAGGTGCAGTCAATGTGCGTAAAAGCAATGACTATGTATCTGAGATGATCCATCTGGCCGGAGGCACCTATGTACCTGATACCGGTGAAAGTGACAATGCCCTGTCCACTATGAACATGCAGATGGAAGAATTTTACGCCAAGGCAAAGGATGCAGATTATATTATCTACAACAGCACCATTGACGGAGAACTGACCTCTGTCAGTGAACTGCTGGCAAAAAGCGAGCTGCTGGCAGATTTCAAAGCAGTGAAAGATGGCAATGTATGGTGTACCGGCAAAAACCTTTTCCAGGAAACCACAGGGCTGGGAACCATGATTGAGGACATTCACACCATTCTCACCACAGAGGATGATTCACTGGATGAATTAAACTATATGCATAAACTTAAATAATTGCAGGAGTAAGAAACCTATGAACGACAGAAAACGCACAGCCCGGTACGGCTTTGCCTTTATTATCCTGGCAGTGCTGCTGGTGATCCTTTTCATATGGAACGTAAATGCCGGCAGCATCCCACTGTCAGTGGGAGAGATCCTGAATATCATATTCAGGCATCAGGGAACAGATACCGCTTACAATATTATATGGGAAATCCGTCTGCCCAGGATCCTGGCTGTCATCATCCTGGGAGGAGCCCTGTCCGTATCCGGATTTCTCCTGCAGACCTTTTTCAATAACCCCATAGCCGGCCCCTTTGTACTGGGAATCTCCTCAGGAGCCAAGCTGGTAGTGGCAATGCTTATGATCTTTTTCCTTAGCAGAGGCATTTCCATGGGATCCGCAGCCATGATCGTTGCAGCCTTTATCGGCTCCATGATCTCCATGAGTTTTGTCCTGCTGGTGGCAAAAAAGGTCCACAATATGTCCATGCTGGTCATCAGCGGTGTTATGATCGGATACATCTGCTCTGCCATCACGGATTTCGTAGTCACCTTTGCAGATGACTCCAATATTGTCAATCTCCATAACTGGTCACTGGGAAGCTTCTCCGGTATGTCCTGGGGAAATGTGAAAGTTATGGCGGCAGTAGTGATCCTGGCCATGATCATCGTATTTTTCATGTCAAAGCCCATCAGCGCTTATCAGCTGGGGGAAGTCTATGCCCAGAATATGGGAGTAAATATTAAGCTTTTCCGCATTGGACTGATCCTTTTATCCAGCGTACTGTCCGCCTGTGTCACAGCTTTTGCAGGCCCTATTTCCTTTGTGGGAATCGCAGTGCCCCATATTGTGAAAAGCCTGTTAAAAACAGCCAAACCATTGTTAGTGATCCCTGCATGCTTTATGGGCGGTGCAGTATTCTGCCTGTTCTGTGACCTGATCGCCAGAACAGTATTTGCACCTACAGAGCTCAGCATCAGCTCCGTAACCGCAGTGTTCGGCGCACCGGTGGTTATTTACATTATGATTCACAGACAGAAGAGGATATAAGACTATGGAAAATACAAATAAATCCTATTTTTTTCATACAGACCAGCTTACTGTAGGCTATGAGGGCAAGCCTCTGATCAGAGAGATCAATATCCAGCTGAACAAAGGGGAAATCCTTACACTCATAGGTCCTAACGGTGCCGGCAAATCTACTATCCTCAAAAGCATTACCAGACAGCTGGCAACCATCAGCGGTACTGTCTATCTGGAACAGCAGCAAATGGCCCGCATGTCCAACAAAGAGGTATCCAGAAAGCTGGCTGTAGTTCTCACGGAACGCATGCGGCCGGAGCTTATGACCTGCGAGGATATTGTTGCAACCGGACGTTATCCTTATACAGGCACTCTGGGAATTCTTTCTGCCTCAGATAAAGAGAAGGTCAGAGCAGCTATGGAGACCGTCCATGCCTGGGATCTGAAGGACAGGGATTTCACAGCCATCAGCGACGGCCAGCGTCAGAGGATCCTTCTGGCCAGGGCAATCTGCCAGGAGCCGGAGATTATCGTACTGGATGAGCCCACTTCCTTCCTGGACATCCGTCACAAGCTGGAGCTTCTCACCATCCTGAAAAAAATGGTACTGGAAAACCAGCTTACTGTGATCATGTCCCTCCATGAACTGGATCTGGCTCAGAAAATCTCCGACAAAGTGATCTGCGTACACGGAGAATATATAGAAAAATACGGTACACCTGAAGAAATTTTCACTTCCGAATATATCCGCAGACTCTACGGAATCACCAAGGGAAGCTACAATGCCTCCTTCGGCTGTGTGGAAATGGAGCCGCCTACAGGTAAACCACAGGTATTTGTCATTGGAGGAAATGGCAGCGGCATCCCTGTATACCGCAGACTGCAGCGTCTGGGAATCCCATTTGCAGCAGGAGTACTTCATACTAACGATGCAGACTATCAGGTGGCCAGCGCACTGGCAGGAACCGTAGTGGCAGAGAAGCCTTTTGAGATCATTTCTGATGAAAACTTTGAAAAGGCCCTGCAGATCATGGGAGAGTGTGAGGCAGTACTTTGTCCACTTACAGACTTCGGAACAATGAATGAAAAGAACAAAAAACTGCTTGCAAAAGCTAAAGAAACAGGTAAGCTCCGGGAATCCTGAAGGACTCCGGAGCTTTTTTCTTGCTATTTGTACTTCAACGTGATAGAATAAATTCCGATATTTCCATCGGACAAATCGTAAATATCTGATCCGGTGTAGAATTAGAATACGAATAACGAGATAGGTTTGACTAGAGTATGTTTGAAAAATACTTTCCACAAGATGTGCGTCACAATTTGTGGGAATGATTTTACAAACACGCTTCAATTTAGACAGGGAGGAATAAAAAATGTGTGGAATTGTAGGATATACAGGTAACAGTCAGGCAGCGCCAATTCTGCTCCATGGTCTCTCCAGACTGGAGTACAGAGGCTATGACTCAGCAGGAATAGCAGTCCGTGACGGCGACAAAAATACAGAAATCATCAAAGCAAAGGGCAGACTGAAGGTTCTGGCAGAGAAAACCAACGATGGAGAATCCGTACCCGGTACCTGTGGAATCGGACATACCAGATGGGCCACCCACGGAGAACCCTCTGAGATCAACGCCCATCCCCATATGAGTGATGATGGCAATGTAGTAGCTGTCCACAACGGAATCATCGAGAACTACCAGGAGCTGAAGGATAAGCTTATTCGCAAGGGCTATGAGTTCTATTCCTCTACAGACACAGAGGTAGCAGTCAAGCTGGTAGACTATTATTACAAAAAATATCTGGGCACACCGGTAGATGCCATCAACCACGCCATGGTCCGCATCCGCGGCTCCTACGCACTGGCTATTATGTTCAGGGACTATCCTGGGGAAATCTATGTGGCACGTAAGGACAGCCCTATGATCCTGGGTGTAGAGGAGGGAGCCTCCTACATCGCCTCCGATGTGCCGGCTATCCTGAAATACACCAGAAACGTATATTATATCGGAAACATGGAAATGGCCCGTGTACAGAAAGGTAACATCACCTTCTACAACCTGGACGGAGATGAGATTCAGAAAGAGAAAAAGACCATTGAGTGGGATGCAGAGGCAGCAGAGAAGGCAGGCTTTGAGCATTTCATGATGAAAGAGATCCACGAACAGCCCAAGGCAGTCCGGGATACCCTGAACTCCGTATTAAAAGACGGAGCTATCGATCTGTCAGAGGTGGGCCTTACAGATGAGGATATCCAGAAGATCAGCCAGATTTATATTGTAGCCTGTGGTTCTGCCTATCATGTGGGAATAGCAGCTCAGTATGTAATCGAAGACCTGGCCAAAATCCCGGTACGTGTGGAGCTGGCATCTGAATTCCGCTACAGAAATCCCATCCTGGATCCTAACGGTCTGGTGATCATTGTCAGCCAGTCCGGAGAAACTGCAGACAGCCTGGCAGCACTCCGTGAATCCAAAAAGCATGGTCTGCGCACCCTGGGAATTGTCAATGTAGTAGGTTCCTCCATCGCCAGAGAGGCAGACAACGTATTCTACACTCTGGCAGGCCCGGAAATCTCCGTAGCCACCACCAAGGCCTACAGCACCCAGCTGATCGCAGCCTATGCACTGGCTATCCAGTTCGGTAAGGTAAGAGGAGAGCTTGACGAGGAAAAATATCAGGAACTGATCACAGAATTACAGACCATCCCGGACAAGATCAGCAAGATCCTGGAGGATGACAGAGAGCGGATCCAGTGGTTTGCAGCCAAACAGGCCAATGCAAAGGATGCCTTTTTCATCGGCCGAGGCATTGACTATGCCATCAGTATGGAAGGCAGTCTGAAAATGAAGGAAGTCAGCTATGTACATACAGAGGCCTATGCAGCAGGAGAGCTGAAGCACGGAACCATCTCCCTCATTGAGGAGGGAACCCTGGTAATCGGCATCCTGACCCAGAACCACCTGTATGAAAAAACCATCTCCAACATGGTAGAATGCAAAAGCCGCGGTGCCTACCTTATGGGCCTGACCACCTTCGGCCACTACAACATCGAAGACACCGCAGACTTCACCGTATACATCCCCAAAACAGACGAACACTTCGCCACCTCACTGGCAGTGATTCCCTTACAGCTTCTGGGCTACTACGTCAGCGTAGCCAAAGGCCTGGATGTAGACAAGCCAAGAAACCTGGCTAAGAGTGTGACTGTGGAGTAATAGTGAACGTGAACACAGGCAATAATGATACAGAATTCTGCAAAAGTTCACAAATTTTCCACAAAAGGTTGCATTATCATACAAATATGATTATAATACAACATGAAGTGACAGGAATCGTTCTGAAAAGCTTCCTGTCCATATCCTGAAATCTATGTTCTTTAAATCGTCGCTTTGCCGCGTTTAAAGGTATGGATGGACATATCTTGAACAAAAGATTCGCCTGCCCTGTGGCAGACGAAATGGCGAAGCATACCCAAAATGGAGGAAAACTGTTTATGTGGTATGTGATGCAGGTGCGCACAGGCACCGAAGAAAATATCCGCTGCCAATGTCAGCGGACTATAGACAGACGCATTCTAGAGCGCTGTTTTATCCCCTACTATCAACAGAAAAAACGATTTCAAGGCCAATGGCATATTCAGGAAAGAATCCTCTTTCCCGGATATGTCTTTTTAATTGCCGAAAATCTGGAACCCCTTATGGAAAACCTGAAACATGTCATAGGCATGACCCGAATCATCGGCACAGGAGAAACCATCGTCCCACTTACAGACCAGGAAGTGGAGCTGCTTATCCGCATGGGCGGAGACAAAGAACAGTTGGTACGGCTTTCCCAGGGAATCATCCAAGGCGACCAGGTACATATCATAAGCGGCCCCCTCCAGGGAATGGAAGGAGCCATCCGGAAAATTGACAGACACAAACGGATTGCAGTGCTGTCACTGGATATGTTCGGGAGGACGGTGGATATGAAGGTAGGGCTGGAGATTATCGAAAAAAATAAAGAGAAAAACACAGAGGCATGCCTGCAGGAAATGTAATCCTGCGGGGGTGCCTTTTATAGTGTAATCAGGTCTAACATAAGTGAGATTTGGCGCAGGATTCTAGTCATATAGCAGCAGGAATGCCGGGGTATTCTTGAATTTGTCAGAATCACACCGTGTAAGTGGAGAGGAAAAGCATATGTCACTGTCAAAAGGGCATATCCGTGAGGGGCAGACCTATGTTACCCAGGGACCCCTGCAGGGCAAGGAATCCCTGATCAGGAAAATTGACCGACACAAGAGACTGGCCAGGCTGGAAGTGCCGGCTGGAGAGGGTACACAGACACTCTATGTAGGTCTGGAAATTATTTCCAAAAGTTAAATGACTGTGTCAGACGCAATCATAAAGAGGGAGAAAACGTAACAAGAAGGAGAATATGAAAACGTGTATAGAAAAGATACGGATGGATGGCTGAAGCATTGGGATTTTATCCTGTTGGATATGATTTGTCTGCAGCTGGCTTTTGTGCTGGCTTACGGATTAAGCGGATATGGGTTTAATCCCTATCAGACCATGCTTTATCGGAATATGTCAATTTATATAGAAGTGGCAGACCTTGCAGTTCTTTTTCTGCTTGGCACTCTAAGAAATGTGCTGAAGAGAGGGTATTACAGGGAGTTTCTGATCACCGCCTATCAGAGTATCGTGATGGGAGCTGTGTCTGTCCTTTATCTGTTCCTCATACAGCAAGGGCAGATGTATTCCAGACTGGCTATGATTTCGACATTTGTGTTGTATACTCTGTTGGCTTACATTACCAGAATCCTGTGGAAAAGATTTTTGCAGAGCAGGAGAAAGGAAGTCGGAAACCATTCTCTGCTTATTGTAACCACTGAGAAGATGGCTTCAAAAGTAATCCATAATGTTCAGGAGCAGAACTACTCCAGATATGTGATCTCCGGAGTAGTTCTGCTTGACCGTGATCTGACTGGTCAGAAGATTGCGGGAATTCAGGTTGTAGCTAATGCAGAAAACGCTGCGGAATACGTATGCCGGGAATGGATCGATGAGGTATTGGTGGTTACACCAGAAGAAATCCCTTACCCGGACAAACTGTTGGAACAGTTTTCAGAAACTGGTGTGACCGTGCACCTGAATCTGGCAAAGATCAACAGCGAATCAGGGAAACGGCAGTTTGTGGAAAAAATCGGTAATTATACAGTACTGACTACAAGCATCAATTATGCGTCAGCCCGCCAGCTTTGTTTAAAAAGATTGATGGATATAGCAGGAGGACTGGTAGGATGCATCTTTACTGCCATCCTGTTTGTTTTTGTCGCACCGGCTATTTACATTGCATCACCGGGACCCATCTTTTTTTCTCAGGAGCGTGTGGGAAAGAACGGAAAGAAGTTTAAGATGTATAAATTCCGCAGTATGTATATGGATGCGGAAGAACGAAAAGCAGAACTGATGAAGGATAACAAATTAGGGGATGGAAAAATGTTTAAGCTGGATTTCGATCCTCGGGTTATTGGGAATAAGATTTTGCCGGATGGGACTCGGAAGACGGGGGTTGGTGATTTTATAAGGCGTACAAGTATTGATGAATTTCCTCAGTTCTTCAATGTACTGAAAGGTGATATGTCCATTGTGGGAACCAGGCCACCGTTAATATCAGAAACGAATCTCTATGAATTACATCACAGGGCACGGCTGGCGATAAAGCCGGGGATTACGGGAATGTGGCAGGTTAGTGGAAGAAGTGATATTACGGATTTTGAGGAAGTGGTGAAGTTAGACAAAGAGTATATTGAGAATTGGGATATTGGGTTGGATTTGAAGATATTGCTGAAGACAGTAATGGTGGTGATTAGAAAGGATGGATCGGTGTGAGAAAATGATGATAGCGGACGGGGAGAACCTATCCACTGTTTGATCCGGAATGTCGTTAAACTATAGCAGAGGAGATAAGGATGATAAATAAATCTGCTTTTCGGTAAGTATTCTGATTCCTTTAACCGGACTCAGAATCGTAAACGAAACAATAGAATCTGTTATGCGACAGGAATGCCCGAATTGCGAGATTTTGATTCTCAGAAATGGTATCCAAGACCTTCCGCAGGGCACAGACGTGGCTGAAAAAGATGTCTTTTATCAGGATTCGTTTTTTTTGCTGCGAGAGATTTATATCCGAAAAAAGGGAAAGGGAAACGCCTTGAATGAAGGAATAAGGCATGCAAGAAATGATTTGATTTGTGTGCTTGATGCTGATTGTGTCTTACAGGAAGACGCTCTTTCTGAGGCGGTAAAGCATTTCCGTAATGATGAAGTGGTTGCTGTCGGTGGACGCTTACTCGTCAAAAGAGAAGATTCTTCTCAGCTAGAAGCAATTCAGTTCTGTGAATATATGAAGGCATTTCAGCTTTCCAGGCGGATATTTGCCAGGTTAAACGCACAGTGTCTGATTTCAGGGGCGTTTGGGGTCTTTCGCAAAAGCACTCTTCTGGGAATGAATGGATACGATATCGATACTGTTGGGGAAGATATGGAGCTAGTTCTGCGATTGCAAAAGCAAGGCTTTCAGCAATCAAAGAAACAGATTGTTTATGAACCAACTGCTGTCTGTTATACCGGAGTGCCACATAGCATCAAAAGATTATTGCATCAAAGGGACAGGTGGCAAAGAGGCTTGATGGATTGTCTCATCAAGCACCATAATTTGATTGCCAACCCACGCTATGGACTATTGGGACTCGTAACAATGTGCTATCAGCTTATGGTTGAATTACTTGGACCGATATTTTGGGTGATTTATACGGTTTTGCTGATAGACAAGAATATGTTTCCTTTTTTTTCGGTGGCGTTTGTCGGATATGCTTTGGTGCAAATCGGACTGACGATATTTGCAGCATACATAGATACAGAGAAAAATATGGGGGGTCTTTTGAGGTGGATACCGAAACTGATTTTAACAACAATAGAAGAAATGGTGTTGCAAATACCCATTATGGTAGCGAGGGTAGTTGGAATGATTACATTTCATTGGCGAAGAATGGTCTGGTAGATTGGTTTACCATTCTTCCCACCCTACCTTATATGTACTATTTCTAAGCATTTTCACTAATACCAGCACCGAAAGATTAGGTTTGGTAGGCGTTTATAAAAGAATGGAACAGTTGTGGAAAGATAATGATATTTATTTGTTTTATTTTTATAATAATGAGGATGAAAAAAACGCTAGTCAAGTACTAAATGAACATTGCAAAAGCGTAAAGGGGTATAAAAGAGAAAAAAGTATTGTAAAGCTGTTAATAAGTTATATTAGATATCCTTATACAGTCTCAACAAGAATTAATCCAGAATTTATTAAAGATGTTGAAAAATGCATTGCTACCGAAGATATAGATATAATTAATATTGATTTTCCACAGATGGGATACTTAGCTAAATCAAAGAATAATCAATTTGAAAATGATATTAGACAAATAATTAGGACCTGAAATCTTTTAGAATCTTATTCTAAAGTAATAAACTATAAATGAGTAAATTTGTGATACTGCACAATTTTGTTTTCAATACAAGGATTAAAGCGAATTATTTGTCTTTTACTTATGGACAAATGGCGTCTTCCTTTGTGCAAACTGAAAATATGCTCATTTATAGTAATAAATATTGATGACTGACACAGTGAATGTTCTAGGAAAGAGTTCACATATTTTCAGTTGATGGATTGTTTTATTTTGGTCTTAGAAATTGTTTGTAAAAATTTACTTACGGAGGAATATTTATGCCTTATTACTATACTAACGAACGCAATGCACAGATTGTTATAGCTTTATTGAAAGCTCACGGTATTAGAAAGATTATAGCCAGCCCAGGGACTACAAATATTTGTTTAGTTTCAAGTATGCAGAGAGATTCGTATTTTGAAATGTACTCAGCTCCAGAAGAGCGTTCAGCTGGATATATGGCATGTGGATTAGCTGCAGAAAGCGGTGAACCTGTTGTTATTACGTGTACCGGGGCAACTGCATCAAGAAATTATTTACCAGCTATGACAGAAGCTTTTTATAGAAAATTGCCAGTCCTTGTTATTACCTGTTCAAGAAGAAACTATAGAATAGGACATAATATAGATCAGGTAACAGATAGAACTCAATTACCAAAAGATGTTGCGAAAATAAGCGTACAGGTGCCACTTGTCTATGATCGTGAAAGCGAGTGGAATGATGTAATTATGGTCAATAAAGCAATACTAGAGTTGAATCATAGAGGGTGTGGCCCAGTTCATATCAATCTTGAAACAAACTATAGTACAGATTATTCCGTTAAACAATTGCCTAATATTAGAGCAATTTACAGGGTCGAAGCAAAAGACGAGTTTCCTGCTTTAGTAAACGGAAGAGTGGCGATTTTTGTAGGTTCTCACTTGAAATGGAACAATTCTCTTACCGAAGCTGTAGATTTCTTTTGCGAGAGGCATAATAGTATAGTTCTTTGTGATCATACAAGTAACTACAAAGGAAAATACCGTGTATTTGCTAATGTTATGGCACAGCAAACGATTTGTAAATCTTTGTTGTTAGACGATATTGATTTACTAATTCACATTGGAGATGTACATGCACCGGGGTATTCACTAAAAGCTAAAAATGTATGGAGAATAAATCCTGATGGAGAGTTACGTGACACATTCGGAAAACTAAAATATGTGTTTGAAATGACAGAAGAAGAATTTTTCAATCACTATCTCGCAGGGAATGAGGTAAATACATCATTTTATAATACATGTATTGATGAACTTAATGTAGTAAAAGAGGGTGTAAAAATTCTTGTGTCTATGGAAAGTAAATCTTTCTGATAAGAAATAGATATGTAAAATTTTGCTGTCGAATTAATGAT